>PKTQ01000395.1 GCA_002869085.1 Hyphomicrobiales bacterium
GCCCCCAGGCTGCGCTCCAGCCAGCGGGCGAAACGGCGATTGCGGCGCAGACCCAAGGCCAGTTTTTCCGCCGCCAGCACCAAAGGCGGCTCGATGAAAGCGGCGGCGGCAATGATCAGCAGGCCATGAAGGGTGAGCTGCGCCCATGCCGGCCCCGCCCCCGCGACCACGAATTGGGGCAGAAAGGCGAGAAAAAACACGGCGACCTTGGGGTTGAGCAGGGCGACGATGATCCCTTGCCGGAAAATAGCGGCGGTATGGGGGCCTGTATGGGCCGTATCCGGGACAAAAGCGCCGCCGCCGGCGCGCAGGGCATTGATGCCCAGCCAGATCAGATAGGCGGCGCCAAGCCATTTCACCACCGAGAAGGCCAGAGCCGAGGCCGCCAACAGGGCGGACAGGCCGGCGGCGGCCATCAGCACATGACCTGAGGCGCCGCTCCATATGCCGAGCATGGCGGCAAAACCCGATCGGCGGCCGCCGCGCATTGTCTGCCCGAGGATGAAAGCGATATCCGGCCCCGGCGATATGTTGAGCAGCAGGGCGGCCATGAAAAATGTCGTCCAGTGCAGGGCCGAATAGTCAAACATGTTTCACCCTTGGCGGCCTGCTCCGGAGCCCGCCGGCCCCGCGGCCGGCAGCTACAGCGAGGCGCGGATCAGACCCGCATCGGCATCAGCACGTAAATGGCCCGGGCATCCTCGCGGTCCGACACCAGGGCCGGTGCGCCGCTGTCGGCCAGCTTGAACAGGGCCTGGCCGCTTTCGATCTGGGCGGTGATGTCCGACAGGTACCGGGCATTGAAGCCCACTTCCAGGGACTCGGCGTCATAGGTGACGGCGATTTCTTCCATGGCGCTGCCGCTGTCGGGATTGTTGACCGACAGCACCAGCTTGCCCGGCGAAATGGCGAGCTTGACCGCCCGGCCCTTCTCGCTCGACACGGTGGCGACACGGTCGACCGCCTGGGCGAAGATATCGGCGTCGAGTTCCAGGGTTTTGTCATTCTGGCTCGGGATCACCCGCTGGTAATCGGGGAAGGAGCCGTCGATCAGCTTGGTGGTGAGGATGATCCCGTTGATGACGAAACGGATCTTGGCTTCGGACAGGCTGATCTCGACAAGGCCTTCCGGGTTTTCCAGCAATTTGTGCAGCTCGAGCACGGATTTGCGCGGGACGATGATGCCGGGCATGCCGGCGGCGCCTTCGGGCAGATCCATGTCGATCCGCGCCAGCCGGTGCCCGTCGGTGGCCACGGCGCGCAGCACCGGCCCCGCTTCGGTCTCAGCCTCATGCAGATAGATGCCGTTCAGGTAATAGCGGGTTTCCTCGGTGGAAATGGCGAAACGGGTCTTTTCCAGCAGGCGCTTCAGATCCGCCGCTTCCAGCGAGAAGCCATGGGTCATGGTGCCGGCGGTCAGATTGGGGAAATCATCGGCGGGCAGGGATTGCAGCTGAAAGCGCGAGCGGCCCGAATAGAGGCTGAACTGGCCGTCGGTCTCGGTTTTTTCCAGCTCGGCCTGGGCGCCGTCGGGCAGCTTGCGCACGATGTCATACATCAGATGCGCCGGAAGGGTGGTGCCGCCGGCCTCGTCAATCTGGGCCTTGGTGGATTCGATGATTTCGATATCCAGATCGGTGGCGGTCAGTTTCAGTTCGCCATTGGACGCCTCGACCAGCACATTCGACAGAATGGGTATGGTATTGCGCCTCTCAACCACACTCTGAACATGGTTGAGCGTCTTCAGCAGCGCATTGCGTTCAATCGTAACTTTCATATTTTCCCCCGATCATGCGGCACCGGCCCAGAACCGCCCAGGGCCGAGCCCCCGGAACAGCCTTGAAGTCATACCCATAATTGAGCCAAACCGCAACGCGCACGTCAACAGATTTGCCGGGCGGGCGTTAAAAACGGCTCCTATCCGCCAAGGGACTGGCGCAGGATGGAAACCGTGCGGGTCAGGTCGCGGTCATCCTCCATCAATGCCCTGATGCGCCGCACCGCATACAGCACCGTGGTGTGGTCCTTGCCGCCGAAACGGCGCCCGATTTCAGGCAGGGAGCGGGTGGTGAGTTCCTTGGCCAGGAACATGGCGATCTGGCGCGGGCGGGCGATCGACTGATGCCGGCGGGTCGAGAGCAGCTCAGCCTTGGAAATCTTAAAATGGTCGATGACCACTTTATGAATATCGGCGATGGAAATCTGCTCCGGCATCTGGCCGGGCAAAAGATCGCGGATGGCGCGGGCGGCAAGCTCGGGGGTGATGTCGCCATGGGCGAAGTCCCACATGGCGACCATGCGGTTGAGCGCCCCAACCATGTCGCGGCCGCTGCCGGCAATGCGCCGGGCGACGAATTCGACCGTGTCGGGCGGCAGATTGAAATCAGGCTTGGTCTGGCGCAATTCGGTGATCTTGCGCTCAAGAATGGATTTGCGCTGGACAAAATCCGGCGCCTCGATCTGGGTCACCAGCCCGCCGGCCAGACGCGAGCGCATGCGGCTGTCGAGCTTGTCGAGATCGGACGGCGGCAGATCGCCAGCCACCACGACCTGGCGGCGGGTGTCGATCAGATCGTTGAAGGTATGGCAGAACTCGCGCTGGACGCTGGCGCCCTGCAGAAACTGCATATCGTCGATCAGCAGCACATCCACGGCGCGCAGGGTGTTCTTGAACTCAAGGATGTCCTTGGCGCGAAGCGCGGCGACAAAGCTGAACATGAAGCGCTCAGCCGACAGAAACAGCACATTGAGATCCGGCGAGCGGCGGCAGATTTCGGCGGCGATCGCATTCAACAGATGGGTTTTGCCGACCCCGACCCCGCCATGGATATAGAGCGGGTTATAGGGGTTGGTCTGATCGGGCGCATATTCGACCGCCCGGCGGGCGGCGGTGTAGGAAATCTCATTGGAGCGGCTGGAAATGAAACCCTCGAAGGTCATGGACGGGTTGGCGCCGCCGTGACCCTGCAGGAGAATCTGGCGCCAATTGGCGCTTTCGCGCTCCGGGCGCGCCGGCGCCATGGCGGGCGCGGCCCCAGCCGGCGCGGTGGCCGGCTTGCCGGCTGCTTCAGCGGCGACACCATTATTGCCGCGGCCGGGGCGGCCATATTGGCGGACATAAAGCTCGATCAGCCTGACCTCGGGCAGTTCGGCCTGCCACAGCAGCAGAATCCGGTCCAGATAATGGGATCTGATCCAATTGCACAGGAACCGGGTCGGCAGGGACAGCACCAGCGTGCCGCCCTCGAAGCGCTCGACCTTCATGCGCGTAAACCAACTGGAATAGACCTTCTCACCCACCTGGGCCCGCAATTTCGTGCGTACCCGGTCCCATCCGCCGCTTAGATCACCAGATTCCATGCCTGCCGCCTCCAGATTTAATCCGCCGTCCGCTCTCAAGGTCCGATGCGCCGCGCATCAACCAACGGCCGGCAGATAAAAACAGCCCCGTTCTCCAGCCCGGTTCAAACCGGCTCCGAAGTTCAAAATTTTTCTTTCATGCCCGGCTTTAACCGAACGGTATTTTGGATTGCGTGATGTTGGCTTCAGATAATCATACTTGCCAATACCCGCAGTATTAGCTGTGAATTTGTCACAATAGTTACATAATTCTCAGCTATTCACAGATACAGGAGAGACGTCTCTGAATTCGAGACAAATAGCTGTGTGAATTTCTATTCAACAGAAATTTACGTTATTCATTCATTGGATGCGAATGAATGCCGCCGCTATTTGCCAGAGAGCCCCCAGCCCCTGTGGATGGATACAAATTATCGCCGGCGGGGGGATCAGGCAAGACCGCAAAATTTAAAATATGTGTACTTATTTAAAAAAAAATCCGGCTGATCTTTTCTGCCGATCTGATTGACTCAATAAGCCCCTGAGGATTCAAAAAGAATCATCTGAACATTGTGACATCTGGATTTTCTAGAAAAGTAGAATACTCGATTATTTTTTCTCCTTCCCCTCTCGGGCGGCCGGCGGATTCGACACAAACGGAAGGCTGCAAATCTGTCATGCTGTAAGCGATTGGAATCACAAAGGGAAAAAAGGTTAAAAAACCGTTAAAAAAAAACCCGGATCAAATCCGGGCTTTTAAAAATCGCAGCTATATGAAGGTTCAGCCGGCGGACATCGCCTTGACGCGTTGCGACATACGCGAAATTTTCCGCGAGGCGGTGTTCTTGTGAAAAATGCCTTTCTGGGCGCCGCGCATGATCTCGGGCTGGGCGGCCTTCAGGGCAGCCACCGCCTGGGACTGGTCGCCAGAATTGATCGCCTCCTCCACTTTGCGGATGAAGGTGCGCACGCGGCTGCGCCGGGTGCGATTGACGGATGTGAGCCGGGCGATCTTGCGAACCGCCTTTTTGGCCGATGCCGTATTGGCCATGATGATATCTCGCTTTGTTGGTCCGGGCTCCCGGGCGATGCCATGATCGCGCGGCAGATTTCCGGAACGTCTGATAATTCCAATGTGACCGGGCTTATAGCCAGCCCGGCCGCATCCGTCAACACAAGCGCGGCCTCCAGCCGCTTATTTATGGCGGAAGCGCGGGGTGCGTTTTTCCAGGAAAGCGCTCATGCCCTCCTTCTGGTCCTTGCTGGCAAAAGCCGAATGGAACAGGCGGCGCTCGAAGCGGATGCCCTCGCTGAGGCTGCTCTCAAAGGCGCGGTTGACCGATTCCTTGGTCAGCATGACCATGGGCTGGGAGAATTCAGCGATGCGATTGGCGGCCTTCAGCGCCTCCTCGATCAGCTCGTCGCTCTTGAAGATGCGGCTGACCAGGCCCGAGGCCTCGGCCTCCTTGGCGCTCATCATGCGGCCGGTGAGACACATATCCATGGCCTTGGCCTTGCCGATGGCCCTGGCCAGGCGCTGGGTGCCGCCGGCGCCCGGCATGATGCCGAGGGTGATTTCCGGCTGACCGAATTTGGCGGTGTCTGAGGCGAAGATGATGTCGCACATCATCGCAAGCTCGCAGCCGCCGCCCAGCGCATAGCCCGACACGGCGGCGATGACCGGCTTGCGGATATCCGCGACCCGATCCCATTCAGCCAGGAAATTCTCCTGATAGGCCTGGATATAGGTCTTGTCCTGCATCTCCTTGATGTCGGCGCCGGCGGCAAAAGCCTTTTCGTTGCCGGTGATGACAATGCAGCCGATGCGTTCATCGGCTTCGAATGCCTTCAGGGCGGTGTTGAGCTCGCTGATCAGAACAGAGTTGAGTGCATTCAGGGCCTCCACCCGGTTGAGGGTGATCAAGCCGGCCTGATTTTTCGTGTCCACCAGAATTGTTTCGAATGCCATGTTCCAGATCTCCGCCTGTTGGCTGCCGCGCGGCTGCGCGGCGGATATATAAGATGAATCCGCACCCTGTTCGAGACCGCATTCGGCGCTGAGTCATACTCCTTCATCGGCAAAGGATCAACAAAGCTGACAGAGGAAAATGCCGCAGCCCTGGCTCAGTGCTGGCAGGCGGGGCAATAAAAGCTCGAACGGCCCGCCTGGTTGATGCGGGCGATCTCGCCGCCGCAGCCTTCCCGGCGGCAGGGCTCTCCGGCGCGGCCATAGACCGCAAAGCCATATTGGAAATAGCCGAGCGAGCCGTCGGCGTGGACATAGTCCCTGAGGGACGAGCCGCCGGCGGCAATGGCCTCGCGCAAAACGGCGGGGATGGCGGCGGCCAGAAGCGGCAATTCGCGCGCCGGATCAAGCGCCCCGGCCTGGCGGCGCGGATCGATGCCGGCGCGGTAGAGCGCCTCGCACACATATATATTGCCGAGCCCGGCGATGATGCGCTGGTCGAGCAGGAAGGCCTTGATGGGCGTCTTGCGCCCCCGCGCCGCGTCAATCAGAGCGCCGGCATGAAAGGCGTTGGACAGGGGTTCCACCCCCATTCCGGCCAGCAGGCGGTGGCCGGCCCACGCACCCGGCGCGGTCAGGTCCATCATGCCGAAGCGGCGCGGGTCGGAATAGATGAGCCGGGTGCCGTCCTGCATAGTGATGACGACATGATCATGGCGGCCGGCGGCTTCGGGCGCATCCGGCTCCAGCACGGTGAAGCGCCCGGACATGCCGAGATGAGCGATGAGGCAGCCGGCTTCCTCCATGTCAATGATCAGATATTTGCCGCGCCGCAGCCAATGGCGCAGCACCGCACCCTCGAGCCGCTCGGCAAAGCGATCGGGAAAGGCAAAGCGCAGGCCGGAGCGGCCCAGAACCACCTTGCGGACCCGCTTGTCCTTCAGCCTGGCCTCAAGGCCCATGCGGACGGTTTCCACTTCGGGCAATTCCGGCATGGGGCGACATTCCTTTTTGCGGGTGCGCATTTTTCGACGCGGAGCCGCATCGGTGCTTAAACTCGGCGCCATAATGCTCTATGTTTGCGCTGAAATACAAGGCGGCGTGGCCGCCATGCCGCGAGACGCGGGGCAACAGGAGCAGCAGATGACAACCGGCACGGTCAAGCCAAGCGAGGACGCCAATACCCATTTCGGGTTCAGCACCGTCCGGGAAACCGACAAGGAAAAGCTGGTCCATGAGGTGTTCGAAAAAGTTGCCGGGCGCTATGACCTGATGAACGATCTGATGTCCGGCGGCCTGCACCGTTTGTGGAAGGACGCCATGGTCGCCTGGCTGGCGCCGCCCAAGACCCGCCCCTGGCTGCATATCGACATGGCCGGCGGCACCGGGGACATCGCCCTGAGGGCGATCGCGGCGGGCGGGCCGGACTGCCGCACCTGCGTGATGGACATCAATCCGCATATGCTGGGCGAAGGCCGCAAACGCATCGCCAAGGCCGGACTGGAGGACAGGATCGGCTTTGCCGCCGGCAATGCGGAACATCTGCCGGCCCCGGACAGCAGCGCCGATGCCTACACGATTGCTTTTGGTATCCGCAATGTCACCCATATCGACCAGGCGCTGGCCGAGGCGTATCGGGTGCTGAAACCGGGCGGGCGCTTCCTGTGCCTTGAATTTTCCCAGGTCGATGTGCCGGGTCTCGATGCGATTTACGATGCGTTTTCCTTCACGGTGATCCCGGCCATGGGCAAGGTGGTGACCGGAGATGGCGCGCCCTATCGCTATCTGGTGGAAAGCATCCGCAAATTCCCCGATCAGGACAGCTTCGCGGAACTGATCCGCGAGGCCGGTTTTGCCCGGGTCAAATACCGCAATCTCACCGGCGGCGTCGCCGCCCTGCATTCAGGCTGGAAGATCTAGAGCCGGATGGGAGTGTTCAGCGAATTCGCCGCGCTTGGCCGCCTGTTTCGCATGGGCCGGGTTCTGGCGCGTCATGACGCGCTGATGGAGCTGGATGTGATGGGTCCGCCGCCGCTGGCGGTGCGGGCCGGGCGGCGCATGTTGAAGCTGGTGTCGGGACGGGCGGCCAAGCCGGTCGCGGGCAGCGCCGGACCGCTGGCGGCGGCGCTGACCGAGCTGGGGCCGAGCCATATCAAGTTCGGCCAGTTCCTGGCCACCCGCCGCGACATTGTCGGCGAGGAGCTGGCGGCGGAACTGGCGCAATTGCAGGATAAATTGCCGCCCTTTGCCCAGGACGAGGCGCTGCGGGAGATCGCACAGGGGCAGGGCCGGCCGGTGACGGATCTGTTCGAAGAGGTGGGCCCGCCGCTGGCCGCGGCCTCGATCGCCCAGGTGCACCGGGCCCGGACCCGCGAGAGCGGGGATGCCCAGCCACGGGACGTGGCGGTCAAGGTGCTGCGGCCCGGCATCGAACAGCGTTTTGCCAGGGACATGGAAGCCTATAAGACCGCGGCCCGGCTGATCGAGCGGCTCTATCACCCCTCGCGCCGCCTCAGGCCGATCGCGGTGGTGGAGACCATGGCGCGCTCGGTGGAGCTGGAGATGGATCTGCGCCTGGAGGCGGCGGCGATTTCGGAAATGGCTGAGAACACCGCCGGGGATGCGGATTTTTCCGTGCCGGAAGTGGACTGGGCCCGCACATCGCGGCGCATCCTCACCACCCAGTGGATCGACGCGGTGCCCCTGAACCGGATCGACCTCTTGACCGAGGCGGGCATCGACCTGAAAGCCCTGGCCGACACCATTATTCGCTCCTTCCTGCGCCATGCGATGCGGGACGGGTTTTTCCATGCCGATATGCATCAGGGCAATCTGTTCAGCGACCGGGAAGGCCGGCTGATCGCGGTCGATTTCGGCATTATGGGCCGTTTGTCGCCCAAGGACCGCATGTTCCTGGCGGAGATTCTGCACGGCTTCATCCACCGCAATTATCTGCGCATCTCGCAGGTGCATTTCGATGCCGGCTATATCCCGTCGCATCAATCGGTCGAGACCTTCGCCCAGGCGCTGCGGGCAATCGGCGAGCCGATCATGGGCCGGGACGCGGAGGATATTTCCATGGCGCGGCTGCTGGGGCAGCTATTGCAGGTCACCGAGCAGTTCGACATGGTCACCCAGCCGCAATTGATCCTGCTGCAGAAGACCATGGTGGTGGTCGAGGGGGTGGCGCGCAATCTCAACCCCAATCTGAACATGTGGGTTTCGGCAAGGCCGGTGGTCGAGGATTGGATGCGCCGGAAGCTGGGCCCGGAAGGGCGGCTGAAAATGGCCGGGGACAGCCTGGCCTCGGTGCGGCGCATCGCCATCAATTTTCCGGATATTGTCGAGGATGCGGGTCTCGGCCTCAGGCTGATCGCCGATATGGGGCGCGGCGGCGGTATCAAGCTCGACGAAAGCTCGGCCCGGCAACTGGCCAAGGCCCAGGCCCGGGAGGGGCGCGGCCGGCGCCTCGCGCTGTGGATCGGGGCGCTCAGCCTGGCGGTTTTGGCGCTGATGCAATTGCTGCACTAGCGCGGCAGCGCATGCCGTCCGGCAGATCGCTCAGCGGTCCATCAGGGTGCGATTGAGATTCTTGACCTTGTAATCCTTGATGATGAACAGGCGCGGATTGGCGCGTTTGTTCACCACCAGATTGGACAGGGACACGGTGGTCACCAGCCCTTGCGGATCCTTGACGATCCACTGCTTGAGCACCGGCTTTTCGCCCTGAAACACCAGGGTGAGCTGGCCATTGGTTTTCTTCTTGATATCCTCGATGGTCATGGTCCACAGCTCGGGCTCAAAATTGACCTCGACGATGCGGGCGCTTTTCAGCAGATCGACTTTTTTCTCCACCAGGGACCAGATCGGGGTGGCGCGGATCGGAATCCGGTCGGTGGTGCGCAGCTGGCTGTTGCTGATGCCGATCCAGAAACCGTCGGCCACCACCAGAATCGGGTTGGGCTTCTTATAGGCAAAGCGCATGCGGCCGGGGCGTTTCAGATAGAACCGGCCTTCCGAAATGCCGCCATCGGGGCCGATCTGAACGAAATCGCCCTCCAGATTATGGATATTATTGAGATATTTGTTAATGCGCTCGATTTCGGCGGTTTCTTCCTTGGTCAGCACCAGGGTCTCTTCATCCGACTTGGCCTTGGCCGAGACCGGCCCGGCGACCATCTGCCCGCCGATAAGCACCATGACGCCCAGCGCCAGCAAAACTGTGATTCTTTTCATCATGGGTGCAAGTTAGGTTGAAAAATTCGACAATTCAATGACTATGAGCCTCACCGGGGCCAGGAGCGCCATTTTCCGCGCCCGATGACCGGTGGAGAACACAGCCAGGGGGCATGTTTTGTTTTTCTGCCGCTGCGTTTTCGGATAAGGTGATCGTCACCTATGCGGCAACGCATGATCCTGGCATCCAGGTAAGGGAGTTCGGTTAAGCAAATGATTGGTCTTGTCCTTGTTACCCATGGCGGCCTGGCGCGGGAGTTTCGGGCCGCGCTCGAGCATATTGTCGGCCCGGTCGAGAACATGGAGACCATCTGCATCGGCCCTGAGGACGACATGGAGCAGCGGCGCCAGGACATCTCCAATGCGGTGACCCGGGTCGATTATGGGGACGGCATTATCATTCTGACCGACATGTTCGGCGGTACGCCGTCCAATCTGGCCATTTCGCTGCTGGAGCGTGACGAACTCGAAGTGATCGCCGGGATCAATCTGCCCATGCTGATCAAGCTGGAAAGCGTGCGCAGTTCCGCTCCCCTGCCCGAAGCGGCCGAACAGGCCAAGAACGCGGCCCGCAACTACATCCGGATTGCCAGCAAGCTGTTAGCGAAAAGCTGAAAATGACCGGTTCAGAGGCCAAGCAAGCGGCTGAGGATGACCGCATCAGCCGCCTGGTGACCATTGCCAACACCAAGGGGCTGCATGCGCGGGCCTCGGCCAAATTCGTCAAATGCGCGGAAAGCTTCGATGCGGATATCTCTGTGACCCGGGGCCCCGAGACGGTGGCCGCCACCTCGATCATGGGGTTGATGCTGCTGGCCGCCGGTATTGGCTCAAAGATCGAGCTTGCCGCCACCGGGCCTGAGGCCGCCGAGGCCATCGCGGCGCTGGCGGAACTGGTGGAAAGCCGGTTCGAGGAAGAATAGCTTCCCGGGTCAATATAAACTTTTTTTTATATTCCATTTGAATGCGGCGCCCGGCTCTGATATGAAGCGCCGGAATTCATCACATCGCTCGACCATCGCGGACCGTCCCTCGCGGCCGGATGCAATATTCAGGAGATCAGGCATGAGCACCGAAAAAGATTATGTTGTCGCGGATATCGAACTGGCCGAATGGGGCCGCCGTGAACTTGACATCGCCGAGACCGAAATGCCCGGCCTGATGGCCCTGCGCGAGGAATATGGAGATTCAAAACCTCTGAAGGGAGCGCGGATCGCCGGCTCGCTGCACATGACCATCCAGACCGCGGTGCTGATCGAAACCCTGACCAAGCTCGGGGCGGAAGTGCGCTGGGCGTCGTGCAATATCTTCTCGACCCAGGACCACGCCGCCGCGGCGATCGCCAAGAGCGGCGTGCCGGTATTCGCGGTGAAGGGCGAATCCTTAGAGGAATATTGGGACTATGCCGACCGCCTGTTCGACTGGCATGACGGGGGCACCGCCAATCTGATCCTCGACGATGGCGGCGACGCCACCTTGCTGATCATTCTGGGCGCCAAAGCCGAAAAGGATCCCAGCGTGCTGGACAACCCGACTTCCGAGGAGGAAGAAGTGCTGTTCGCGCAGATCAAAAAATCCCTGGCCAAGAACCCGACCCGCTATTCGGACATCCGCGCCAAGCTCGGCGGCGTTTCCGAAGAGACCACCACCGGCGTGCACCGGCTGTATCAGATGCAGGACCGGGGTGACCTGCCGTTCCCGGCGATCAATGTCAATGACAGCGTCACCAAGTCGAAATTCGACAATCTCTATGGCTGCCGCGAAAGCCTGCCCGACGGCATCAAGCGCGCCACCGATGTGATGCTGGCCGGCAAGGTGGCCGTTGTGTGCGGCTATGGCGATGTGGGCAAGGGCTGCGCCGAGAGCCTCAAGGGCCAGGGCGCCCGGGTGCTGGTGACCGAAATCGACCCCATCTGCGCCCTGCAGGCGGCGATGGAAGGCTATGAGGTGGTTGAGATGAACAATGCCGCCCCGGTCGGCGACATCTTCGTCACCGCCACCGGCAATATGGACGTGATCACCGTCGATCACATGCGGGCCATGCGCGACCGGGCCATTGTGTGCAATATCGGCCATTTCGATTCCGAAATTCAGGTCGCCGGGCTGAAGAACTATACTTGGCATAATGTGAAGCCGCAGGTGGACGAGATCGAATTCCCGGACGGCAAGCGCATCATCCTGCTGGCCGAGGGCCGGCTGGTGAATCTGGGCTGCGCCACCGGCCATCCCAGCTTCGTGATGAGCGCCTCTTTCACCAACCAGGTGCTGGCGCAGATGGAGTTGTGGACCAATTCGGACAAATATGAGAACCGGGTCTATGTGCTGCCCAAACATCTGGACGAGAAGGTGGCGCAACTGCATCTGGCCCGGCTGGGCGTGCATCTGACCCGGCTCAGCCAGGATCAGGCCGACTATATCGGCGTCAATCGGGACGGCCCGTTCAAGCCGGATCACTACCGCTACTGACTTTTTCACAATGACCCGATTCACAAGTTGAATCGGGTCGCCTATACTGCCGGTCACAGCCTGATTCAGGCGGGGCTTGATCTTGCGGGATCACAGGGGTGGCATGAGGCATTCAGGACCAGCGAAACTCACCAGGTCGATTGCAATTTCGGTTGCGGGCGGTCTCGGGTTTTGCAGCGCCCCCGCCCCGGCTCGCTCCCTGTTCGGGACGGTTCCGGCCAGTTTCCAGACCCTCGGCGCCGCCGATCTGCTGCTGAGCACCGCCGCCATTGCCGGGCTGGGCGCGGCGCTGATTGCGGTAGTGGCGCTGGTCCGCAATCAACGCACCGCCGGGCTCGCCATTCGCAAGCGCGAGGCCCGGATCGGCCAGCTCGAAAAGAAGCTGG
The DNA here is from genome assembly GCA_002869085.1 of Hyphomicrobiales bacterium. GTDB lineage: Bacteria > Pseudomonadota > Alphaproteobacteria > Rhizobiales > BM303 > BM303. Next base: position 12,394 of record PKTQ01000395.1, read on the forward strand.
CGGAATCGGACTATGTCAACGGCCCCTTTCAGGCGGTGCATATCGTCTGGAGCCGCCAGGGCAATGGCAGCCCGCGCATTTATGGCGCGCTGGTGGCGGTCAAGGGGGTGCCGACCACGCCGGAGGCTTTGCTCGATTTTCGCGGCTGGCTGCAGCCCGCCGGCCTGGAGGCGATGGAAGCGGCGCTTGAACAGCTGCAAAACTGGGGCACGCCGTTCAGCTGTTTCGTGCGCAGCAAGGACGGAGCCTCGCTCGAGATCGAGGGACGGGCACAGGGCGGCAATGTATCGGTCAAGATTCGCGATCTGGCCGGGCGCATGCGTGAGCTGGCGGAGCTGACCATTGAAACCGAAAGCCTGAAAAAGGAAGCCACCTCACTGCGCGCCGTGCTCGACGCCGCCGCGGCCCCGGCCTGGATCAAGGACGCGGACGGTAATCTGAGCTGGGTCAACAAAGCCTATATGGACGCGGTGGAGGCCGATACTCGGAGCGCGGCGATCAAGCATGCGCCGGGCCTTTTGAGCAAGGTCGATCTCGACGCGATCACCAAATCGGTGACGGCGGGCGAGACCGAATACCGCCATGCGCGGGCGATCATGCGCGGCGAGCGCCGCACGCTCGAGGTGGTCGAGACCCCGGCTGCGGGCGGCAGCGCCGGGCTGGCGATCGATGTGACCGAAACCCAGGCCCTGCGTGACGAAATCAAACGGCTGGTCAAGGGCCATGAACGCACCCTCGATCAGCTGGAATCGGCGGTGGCGATTTTCGGAGCCGACCGCCGGCTGCATTATCACAACACCGCCTGCGCCGAATTGTGGGAGCTGGACAGCGAATGGCTGCGCAGCAAGCCGGAAATCGGCGATATTTTCGACCGGATGCGGGTGGCCGGGCTGTTGCCTTCCGAAATCGATTATCATGGCTGGAAAAAGCGGCAATTGGAGACCTTCACCGCGGTGGAGCCGGTCAAGGACTGGTGGCACATGCCCGATGGGCGCACGCTTGGGGTGACCGTGGAGCCGCATGATTATGGCGGGGTGACCTGGCTGTTCGAGGACCTCACCGAAAAATACAATCTGGAAAGCAGCTACAAGACCCTGGTGTCGGTGCAGCGCGAAACCCTGGATCATCTGCGCGAGGGCGTGGCGATGTTCGGCAGCCATGGCCGGCTGCAATTGTTCAATCCGGCCTTTGCCGACATGTGGGAGCTTGACGGCACGCTGCTGCAGGGCATGCCGCATATCGATCAGGTGGCCGGCTGGTGCGAACCGCAATATGACGAGCCGGGGGTGTGGGACGAGATCAAGGCCGACATCACGGCGGTGGACAGCAGCAAGATGGCGCGGAACTGGCGCATGAAGCGCCGGGACGGGCTGGTGCTGGACGTGTTTTATGTGCCGCTGCCGCAGGGGGCCTCGCTGCTGGCCTTTATCGACGAAACCGATTCTTCGCGGGCCGAAACCGCGCTGCGCGAGCGCACCGAGGCGCTGGAGGCGGCGGACAAGCTGAAAACCGCCTTTGTTTCACATGTGTCCTATCAATTGCGCGAACCGCTGACCAGCATCATCGGCTTCAATGAGATGCTGGCGGCCGAAACCTTCGGCGAGCTCAACGACAAGCAGCGCGAATATATCAGCGATATCGGCAAGGCCAGCGCCTCGCTGGACAATATCATCAACGATATTCTCGATCTGGCCACCATCGATGCCGGAGTGATGGAACTGGATCTGAGCGAGGTCGATGCGGCGGCGGAGATCCAGGCGGTGGCCGAGCTGATGAAGACGCGGCTGACCAATAGCGGCCTGACCCTGGAAATCGACATCGCCCCCGATGCGGGCATGATCGTCGCCGACGAGAAGAGATTCCGGCAGGTGCTGTTCAACCTGCTGACCAATGCCATCGATTTCAGCCCCGCCGGCGGCAGGATCGGCATGGGCCTGCGCCGCGAGGGCGGCGATCTGGCGGTGTGGGTCAGCGACCAGGGCTATGGCATCGATCCGGGCCTGATGGACAAGGTGTTTGACCGTTTCGAATCCGATTCGAAAAACGGCGAACATCGCGGTGCGGGCCTGGGCCTCGCCATCGTCAAGGGCTTCGTGGAACTGCATGGCGGCAAGGCCGGGCTGGAGGCCGCCGATGAGGGCGGCACCGTCGTGACCTGCCGCTTCCCGCTGGACGGCCCGTCGGCGGTCGAGGCGGCTGAGTGAACAGGCCGGCGATCAGACGCCCATTGAATTCCCTGTCCGATGCCGGGCGCCTGGCGGCGGAACTGGCGGCGCATGCGCGCGCCGGCGATCTCATCGCGCTTGAGGGCCCGCTCGGGGCCGGCAAGACCACATTGGCGCGGGCGCTGATCCGGCAACTGACCGGAAATCCGCAAGAGGAAGTGCCGAGCCCCACCTTCACCCTGGTGCAGACCTATGAAACGGCGCGGATACCGGTATGGCATTTCGATCTTTACCGCATCGAGCGGCCTGAGGAGATTTTCGAGCTCGGTTTCGAGGAGGCCGAAAGCCAGGGGCTGAGCCTGGTGGAATGGCCGGACCGGATGGGGGCCTATTGCCCGGGCGATTATCTTGCCATTGAAATCGACGACAGGGATGGGGGGCAGCGCGAAGCCATTCTCAGCGGCCATGGCGGCTGGGCGCCGCGCCTGGCGCGCATGCAGGCGCTCCACGCCTTTATTAGCCGCGCCGGCTGGGGCGCGGCGCGGCGCGGCTGGCTGCAGGGCGATGCCTCCTCGCGCGCCTATGAGCGCCTGAGCCTCAATGGGCGGCATGCGGTGCTGATGAATGCGCCGCCAATGGCCGACGGCCCGCCGATCCGCGATGGCAAAAGCTATAGCCGCATCGCCCATCTGGCCGAGGATATGCGCCCCTTCGCGGCGATTGCAAATTATCTCAGATCGCTCGGCCTGAGCGCCCCGGAAATCCTGGATCAGGATTTCGAGCAGGGGTTTCTGCTGATCGAGGATCTGGGCGATGATCTTTATGGCCGCCGGCTCGGCAGCGGCGCGGCGATGGAGGCACCCTATGAGGCGGCGGTCGAGGTGCTGGCGGCGCTGCATGGACGAGCCGCCCCGGCGCAGCTCGAACTGCCGGGGGGCGGGCGCTACCATCTGCCGGACTATGACCGCGAGGCGATGATGATCGAGCTCGACCTGCTGCCGGAATGGTTCTGGCCGGCGGTATCCAGCGGGCCGATACCCCCGGATGCGAGGCAGGACTATGCCCAAATCTGGAGCCGCGCGCTGGCGCAGCTTTCGGGGCAAAAGGCGCTGGTGCTGCGCGATTATCATTCGCCCAATCTGCTGTGGCTGCCGAAACGCTCAGGCCCGGCGCGGGCCGGGCTGATCGATTTTCAGGACGCGGTGCTGGGGCCGCCCGCCTATGATCTGGTGTCGCTGCTGCAGGATGCGCGGGTCGATGTCACGGAAGCCCGCGAGCAGGCGCTGCTCACGCTCTATCTGACCCGCGCCGGGCTGGAAGGGGCGGATCAACAGGCCTTTCTCACCGACTACGCCCTGATGGGGGCGCAGCGGGCGTGCAAGATTCTCGGCATTTTCATGCGCCTTTACCGGCGGGACGGCAAGCCCGGCTATCTTGGCCATATCCCCCGGGTGTCGGCCTGTCTGGAGCGCAATCTCAGCCATCCGGCGCTCACCGGCCCGCGCGCATGGTTCGCGCGCCATCTGCCGCAAGACAGACGGGTTCTCTGATGTCTTCATCGCCGCCAGAAATGAGCGCAACTCCCGATCGGGCCATGGTGCTGGCGGCGGGGCTCGGCACGCGCATGCGCCCGCTGACCGATGCGCGGCCCAAGCCGCTGGTGGAGGTGGAGGGCCGGGCGCTGATCGATCATGTGCTGGAGCGGCTGGAGCAAGCGCATATCCGCCATGTGGTGGTCAATCTGCATTAC
>PKTQ01000314.1:0-2601 GCA_002869085.1 Hyphomicrobiales bacterium
ATCACCGTCATTTCCACAATGCCCGCATCGACCGCGCCGCTGCGCACCAGCTCGGCGGCCTTCTCCCCATCGGCGGCGATGACCAGCCGCCCATGCAGCGGCCCCCACACTCCGGCCAGCATCAGCGCGCGGCGCGCGGCGGCGCCGGCCGGATCGGTTGCGGGATCGGCGATGGCCACCCGCCGAAACGCGGGCGCCAGCAGATTGGCGGCGCGCATATGGCCGACATTGCGCACCCCGGACCAGATGCCCAATTGCCGCCCGCCGATCACCTGCGCCGCGCCGCTAAGGCCTTTGGGCGCCGCCCCCGCGCTGCCCGGGCCTTGCAGCCACAGCAGCACATCCGCTTCCCTCTCGCCCCCGGCAAGGTCAAGCCGCAGCTTTGGGTGCCGCTCGGCAAAAGCCGATATCAGCGCCCGGGCCAGCGGGCGCAAGGGTTTTGCGGCCTGTACGCTCAGCGCCTCGGCCCTGGCCGGCGGGCAAATCCCCATCATCGGCAGCAGCAGGGCGGCGATGATGAGCATGAGGCGCATTGGTTTTGCCTATTCTCGCAATTGCGGCAGGTCGCGATAAAGCTCCAGCGCGTCCGGATTGGCCAGCGCCTCGCGGTTCTTGATCACGCGCCCGTGGATGATGTCGCGCACCGCCAGTTCGGTGATCTTGCCCGATTTGGTGCGCGGAATATCCGCCACCGCGATGATGCGCGCCGGCACATGGCGCGGCGAGGCGCCCTTGCGGATTTTGGCGCGGATATCCGCCTCCAGCGCCGCATCGAGCCGGGCGCCCTCCGCCAGCACCACGAACAGCACGATGCGCACATCGTCCTGCCACTCCTGGCCCACCGCCAGCGCCTCGCCCACTTGCGGGATCTGCTCGACCACCGCATAGATTTCAGAGGTGCCGATCCGCACCCCGCCCGGGTTCAGCACCGCGTCGGAGCGGCCATGGATGATCATGCCGCCATGTTCGGTCCATTCGACGAAATCGCCGTGATGCCAGACATTTTCCCCAAAGCGCTCGAAATAGGCGGCCTTGAACTTCTGATCGCCAGGATCGTTCCAGAACCCGACCGGGATCGAGGGAAAGGTTTTTCTGCACACCAGCTCGCCCTTTTCCCCCTCGATGTGTTCATCGTCATCATTAAACACATCCGTCGCCATGCCCAGCGCCGCCCCCTGGATCTCGCCGCGCCAGACCGGTTTCAGCGGATTGCCCAGAATGAAGCAGGCGACGATATCGGTGCCCCCGGCGATCGAGGCCAGATGGATATCGGATTTAATATGGCTATAGACGAAATCGAAGCTTTCCGGCGCCAGCGGCGAGCCGGTGGAGGTGATCAGCCTGAGGGCGCCCAGATCATGGCTCTTGGCCGGCTTGAGCCCGGCCTTTTTGATGGCGTCGATGAATTTGGCCGAGGTGCCGAATATTGTCATGTCCTCGGCCTCGGCATAGTCGAACAGCACATTTCCGCTCGGATAGAAGGGTGAGCCGTCATAGAGCAGCAAGGTTGCGCCGCTGGCCAGGCCGCTGACCAGCCAGTTCCACATCATCCAGCCGCAAGTGGTGAAATAAAACAGCCGCTCGCCCGGCCGGATGCCGCAATGCAGGCTGTGCTCCTTCACATGCTGCAGCAGGGTGCCGCCGGCCCCGTGCACGATGCATTTCGGCTTGCCGGTGGTGCCGCTGGAAAACAGGATATAGAGCGGATGGTCAAAGGCAAAGCGGGTGAAATTCATCTCGCGCGGCGCGAAGGGCGCGATGAAATCGGACAGCAGCGAAAAATCCTCCCGTTCTGCCGCCAGCGCTTCGCCGCCGCCGCCATAGGGCACCACCAGGGTGCATATCCGGCCGGGCAGCCGGGCGGACACCGCTTGAAGTCGCTCGCCGATCGCATGGGTCTTGCCGTTATAATGATAGCTGTCGCATCCGATCAGGAATTTGGGCTCAATCTGGCCAAACCGGTCCAGAATGCCCTTATCGCCGAAATCCGGCGAGCAGGACGACCAGATGCCGCCCAGCGAGGTCACCGCCAGCATCAGGGCGATGGTTTCGGGCAGATTGGGCATCACCGCCCCGACCCGGTCGCCTTTTTGCAGCCCGGCGGCAACAAAGGCCTGCTGCAGGCGCGACACCAGATCATAAAGCCCGTCATGGCTCAGCTCATAGGCGGCCTTGTCCTCGCCCCGGAACACCAGCGCCGGCCCGGCCCCGCGGAATTTGAGCAGGTTCTCCGCAAAATTAAGCCGCCCCTGCGGAAAAAAGCGTTGCCGGCGCATCACCGGCGCCGGGGCGATATAGGGCGCATCACCCTTGTCGCCGACAATGCCGGCAAAATCCCACAGCGCCTCCCAGAACGCCTCCGGCCGGCCTATTGACCAGCCATAGAGCCCGTCATAGCCGGGCGAAGGCGGGCCGTCTTCGCGCCCGGCGCAAAACTCGATGAAATCCGTCATCCGGCAGTCGGCCTTTTGCCGCTCGCTCGGTGTCCAAAGGGGGGAGGCGGTCATGATCTCTCGCATTGTTGTAACGGGTTGGCCGGCGCACGCCGGATTGAGCGCTCAATGTGTCCCGTGAGGCCGGGCCGGTCAAGGCGTCGTGTCA
>PKTQ01000314.1:2612-4328 GCA_002869085.1 Hyphomicrobiales bacterium
CCTAAATGGAATGTGGCCGCAAAGCCTTGTATGATGGCCACCAATTGTTGATTCCCGGCATCACCTTGTAGGCAGGCAGTGATATGAAAAAACTGATCTATTTTCTCGGCGCACTGATTATTCTCCTCATCGCTGTTTTTGCGGCTCTGCCCTTTCTGATCTCGGCGGATTTCGTCGAGCAGCAGATCGTCCAGGCGGTGAAGGACAATACCGGCCGCACCCTGAAGATCGGCGGCGGGGTCAGATTGTCGTTTTTCCCGTCCCTGTCGGTCAAGGCCGGCAATGTCACCCTGTCCAACCCGTCCGGCATGGCCGAGGGCGATATGCTGCAGACCGGCACGCTCAGGCTCAGCCTGAAGCTGATCCCGCTCCTTTCGAAGCGGGTCGAGGTTGACGAGTTCATACTCGACCGGCCGATCATCGCGCTGGCCCGCGACCGTCAGGGCCGCGCCAATTGGGATTTCGGCAATCCATCCGCCGCGCCGGCCCCCGCCGATAGCGCCCCGGCCGCCCCCTCAGACGCCCCTGGTGGCTCGGCCATGCTGCCCGAGGATATTCGCCTCGGCGATATCCGGCTGGTGAACGGGGTGCTGGGCTTCGCCGATGCCGCTTCCGGTTCCCAGACCATCATCAAGAACATCAATTTTTCCATGCAGACCCCCAGCCTGGCCGGGCCGCTCAGCGCCGAGGGCTCGCTGGACTGGAAAGGGCGCACCGTCTCCCTCAATGCCAGCCTGAAATCGATCAGCGATCTGCTGGCGGAAAAACCGACCCCGGTGCAGCTCACCATCGGCGCCGACGGGCTGGATATGTCCTATGACGGCAATCTGATCCTGGCCGAAGGGGTCGGCGCCGACGGCAAGGTCGCTATCGGCACCCCCTCGGTGCGCGATCTGGCCACATGGCTGGGGGCCGAACTGCCGACCCCCAAGGGCTTCGGCGCCTTCTCGATCAAGACTGCGATGAAGTTCGGCAATGACGTCCTGACCCTCAACAAGCTGACCATGTCGCTCGATGGCATGAATGCCGAGGGCGGCGCCCAATTGCGCCTCGGCGGCGCGCGCCCCAAGATCGACGCCACCCTGGCCGCCGATACGCTTAATCTCAACACCTATCTCCATACCGGAGCCGCCGCCTCTTCCGGTGACGCGGCCCCCGCCGGCCCCGATCAGGGCTGGAGCCGCGATCCCATCGATGTCAGCGGTCTCGGCGTCGTGGATGCGGATCTGCGCCTGTCTGTGGCCGGACTGATTTATGACAAGATCAAGATCGGCCGCGGTGCGCTTTCGGTTTCGCTCAACGACCGGCGCATCGAGGTCGGGCTCGGCGAATTGCAGCTCTATAAAGGCCGCGCCGAGGGCAAGCTGGTTCTGAACGGGCGCAGCAAGGTGCCGAGCTTCAGCGCCCGCATGACCACCGCCGGGGTTTCGGCGCTGCCCTTGCTGCGCGATGCCGCCGGCTTCAAATGGCTGTCCGGCACATCGGCTTTGGGCTTCGATCTCGCCGGCCAGGGCCAGAGCCAGTATCAGATGATCTCGACCCTGGGGGGCAAGGCCAATATGAACTTCACCAATGGCGCCATCGAAGGGGTCAATATCGCCGGCATGGTCCGCAATCTTAAAAAGGGCTCGCTCAGCGGCTGGGGCAAGCAGCCCGAAGCCAAGACCGATTTCAGCGAGTTTTCCGGCTCCTTCACCATCACCAATGGGGTTGCGG
>PKTQ01000063.1 GCA_002869085.1 Hyphomicrobiales bacterium
GACCGAAGCGGCCAAGGCGGGCGCGGCGATCTCGGTCGGCTGCGACCTGCCCGTTTATAACCATGAGCTGAACCCGCTGCCGGAGAATATGCGCGCCGCGCTGGTGGCCGATCTCGACTAGGGTCAGGAGACTTGATCTCGGATTTGGGATAAAATCGCCCGTCCTGTAACAGGCTTCAGAAATTGACCACTTCGGTGACCTTGCCGTTGACCCTGGTGGTCATGGTCACCTTGCCATCCCGTTTTTCGGTGATGATCTCGATCTTGTTGCCCTTGGCATCGGTATATCTCTTGACCTTGCGATTGGGCTCCGCAGCCCTGCCCTCGGGCGCGGCGGCGGCCTCGCCATAAGTGGCCATGGCTTCCAGATCGCCATAAAGCGCGGTCTCGATCCGCCCCGAGCTGTCGATATTCATGAACACATAGAGGCGCGGCATTACGGCGCTGCCGAGAAACACCGAATAGACGCTGCCCTTGCTGAATATCCAGTTGGCTTTCAGGGTCTTGAGAATTTCAGGGCGCAGATCCATGAGAATATCGGCCTGTGGGCTATAGCGCGCCAGCTCGGCGCTGTTGCGCCCAAGGGCGTCATTCACGAGCTTACCGAAGGCCGCCTTCAGTATCCGGGCGGTCGGGGCATGGGCCTTGTATTTGCCCGACATATTGCTGCGCAGCCCCATACGCAGCTTGACCCGCAGCAAATCGGCCTCCCCGGCGGCGCGGTCCAGCGCGAACCAGGCCTCCAGCCGGCTGATATCCGATTTCAGCAGCAGGGCGCGCATCTGCTTGTAATAGGCACCCAGATTATGCAGCAGCACGCCCCGGCGCCCGAGCCAGTTCGGGACCACCGCCTGACTGGTCACCGCCGATTGCGGGGTCAGTTCGCCGCGCAGGCGCTCACCCGAAGCGAGATAGAAATCGACGATTTTCCAGTCCTCGCCGGCAAGCTGCCAGCGGGTCAGCATCACCCCGTCGACCCAGGGGTTGAAATAGATCATATGCAGATCGGCCCCCTGCCCCTTGGGCAGTTGCATGGACAGGCCGAAGAAATGCCGAATCTGCCCGTGTTTCCGATCGAAATTGGGTGCAATTGTCTTCAACCATTTGGTCAGGGCCGAGGGTGCCATGAACTTCACCGCAGCGGCGTCCCGGTCGATGGCCATTTCATAACGAAAACGCTCGAACACATTCATCGGCACCGTATCTTCGGCCCATGCGCGGCCCATGCTCATCGCGAAAAGCATGCCTATGGCCAGGATCAGTCCGATTCGTGTCAGTTTTCCAACCATGGCCTCATATCCTGTGTCCGGGCGGCAATTGCCGCGCAATCCCGCGCCTTCCATCACTGCAGGTTCTTGGCATAATGATCACGGGCCATCTGCTTCACCCCGGCGCTCATGGTGGCGTCATAGGCCTTGCCGGCGCCATAGCCGCCGATCACCGAGCCGATCAGTGAGGTCACCGGCGCCAATTGCGGTGCCCCCATCTGCACCGCCAGGGCACCGCCGGTGCCGGCCCCCTGCAGTGCCCCGGCCGATTGGGCGGAAGCACGGGCATATTTATTGACCGCAGTCGAATATTCCTCCGCATTCCTGGCGCTGGCCATGTTGGAGCCCTCAATCGCCAGGGTGGCGGCGGTAAAAAGATCACCGGTGGAGCTGACTTTCTTGGCGGCGTCCGAGTTGAAGAAATGCCCGAGAAGTTCGGTGGCCATTCCAGGGTCCGTGGAGGGCGGCGCGCCGACCCCCGGCACATAGGAGACCGGACCCTGCGGCAGGGGCTGGATTGGCACGAATTTGCCGCTGGCCGGACCGATTGAGGAATTGAACCGATCGCCCCTGGGCGGCGCCGGCGGGTTGATATAGGGGTTATTTGCAATTACCGGCGGTAGGGACGGCATGGCAGGCGGCGGCACCATGCCCGGCGGCGGCGCGAGAGGCACTGAGCCGCCCGCAACACCGGGCGGAGTGGCATAGGGCGTGGGAATAGGTGGGCTGTAGGCGGGCGGGGTATAGCGCGGAGGCGGCGGCGTGTAGACGGGGCGGCGCCTCGGCCTTGCCCTGCGGATCCGCTTGACCTTGCGCGGGCGCTTTGCCCGCTGGCGGGCCAGACGCTCGCGGGTGACTTCCTGCTGCCGGCGGATATTGTCGAAAATCCCTCCGCCGCCACCGCCGCCAGCCATCGCCGCGCCGGACAGGAAAAATGAGGTGACAATCAATACCCCAGCCAGCGCCGCGCCGGACACAGCGAGGATTGCCGAAAAACCAGGGACGGGAATGCGCATAGCACCCTCCCCCAAGCCAGGAGATTTACGGTTTATGATCGCATATTCCGGCGCAAAAATCCACGGGGCCAGCCGGGGCAAATCGTAGCAGCGCACTGGATTGGCTCGGCTTTGATGGCGCTCCCGCCCCCGGTACAAGGGGCCTGCCCGGCTGGCCGTGGCCGGTCGGTAAGGATGTCCGCCGCCAGGCGGGCTCAGTATTCGTCCTGGTCCCTTTCCGCGCCCTTGCGCTTTGCGGGCGCGAGCTTGCCTTTCTGGACCCGGATCGGGCGGCTGAAGGCTTCGTCCGGATTTTTTCTGGTGACAGCGCCGCGCA
>PKTQ01000323.1 GCA_002869085.1 Hyphomicrobiales bacterium
GGGTCATTGGGTACCTCGTCCGCCGGCCCCTGCGGCTTGTAATGATCCTCGACCGCCTTGGCGATGAAGGGTTTGACGCAGGACTTCTCGGCATAGATGCGCCCTATCAGCCCTTGCAGATCCGGGAACTCGCCGACCATCTCGGTCACCAGATCGCTCTTGCAGATCGCGGCCGCCTCGGCGGCCTCGTCCGGATTGGCATCGACGAGGGCTGCGATATCGCGTGCCAGCGATGTGATGCGCCTGACCCGCTCGCCCTGGCTGCCGAGCTTGGCATGAAAGGTGATGGCATCAAGCTCCGGCGTGCGCAAATTGAGCGGGGTTTTCAAATCCTGATCCCAGAAGAAGCGCGCATCGGCGAGCCGGGCGTTCAGCACCCGCTCATTGCCGCCGGTGATCGCCTTGCCGCCATCCTCGGCCTCCAAATTACTGACCACGATGAAGCGGTTCGCCGCCTTGCCGGTATTGGGATCGCGCAGCGAGAAATATTTCTGATGCTTGCGCATCGAGCTTTCCAGCACTTGCTTAGGCAGCTCCAGATAATTTTCGGGGAACCGGCCCATCAGCGGCACCGGCCATTCCACCAGCCCGGCCACTTCCTCAAGCAGGCGCGGATCGTCCACCAGCTCCAGCCCTTCCGCCTCGGCCAGCCGAACGGCTTCGGCCCGGATCCGCTCGCGCCGCGCCGCCGGGTCGAGCAGCACCCTGGCGGCCTTCAGCTTGGTCTCGTAATCGCTGAAATGGCTGACCTCGATCGCTGCGGGGCTCATGAAGCGGTGGCCATGGGTGATATTGCCGCTTCTAATGCCTTCGATCTGGAATTCTATAATTTTAGATTCGCCTTCCGACGGGCCGAACACGCACAACACGCTGTGCAGCGGGCGCACCCAGCGCAGGGCGCCCGCGCCCCAGCGCATGGATTTCGGCCACGGAAACCGGGTGAGGATCTCGGGGATGATCTCGGCCAGCACCGCCTCGGCCGGGCGCCCCTGGCGCTCGATTACCGCCACATAGAACTGGCCCTTCTTGTCGTCCTGGATCTCGCATTCATCGAGCGAGCTGATGCCGGCGCCGCGCATAAAGCCCTCAAGCGCACGCTCCGGCGCGCCGACGCGCGGGCCTTTCTTTTCCTCACGGCTGTCGGGTTGGCGCGCGGGAATGCCGGACACCATCAGGGCAAGCCTTCGCGGTGTCGCATAGGCATCCGCATGTTCATAAGCCAGCCCCGCTTCGGCCAGCGCCTCGGTCACCAGCTTCGACAGGGTCTCGGCGGCCTGTTTTTGCATCCGGGCCGGGATTTCCTCGGAAAACAGCTCAAGCAGCAATTCAGACATTGGTCGCTCCCGCCTGTTCGGTTTGCAGCCACGCCCCGGCGCAGGCCTTGGACAGCTCGCGCACCCTGAGGATATAGGACTGGCGCTCGGTGACCGAGATCACCCCGCGCGCGTCTAAAAGATTGAACAGATGGCTGGCCTTGATGCACTGGTCATAGGCGGGCAGGGGCAGGGCCTTTCCGATCAGGGCCGCGCATTCGGTCTCCGCGTCCTCGAAATGCCTCAGCAGCATTTCTGTATTGGCATGCTCGAAATTATAGGCCGAATATTCCTGCTCATTCTGGAAGAAGATGTCGCCATAGCTCACCCCCTGGCCGTTGAAATCCAGATCATAGACATTGTCGACCCCCTGCACATACATGGCCAGGCGCTCCAGCCCATAGGTCAGCTCGCCCGATACCGGCTTGCAGTCGAACCCGCCCACCTGCTGAAAATAAGTGAATTGCGACACTTCCATGCCGTCGCACCACACTTCCCAGCCGAGTCCCCAGGCGCCCAGGGTCGGGCTTTCCCAGTCATCCTCCACAAAGCGGATATCATGGTTGCCGGCGTCGATGCCAAGCGCGCCCAGGCTGTTCAGATAAAGCTGCTGGATATCCGGCGGCGAGGGCTTCAGGATCACCTGGAACTGGTAATAATGCTGTAGGCGGTTGGGGTTTTCGCCGTAGCGCCCATCCGCCGGGCGGCGCGAGGGCTGCACATAGGCCGCATGCCATGATTTCGGCCCCAGCGAGCGCAGGGTGGTGGCCGGGTGGAAGGTGCCGGCGCCCACTTCCATGTCATAGGGCTGCAGGATAACGCAGCCCTGATCGGCCCAATAGCGTTGCAGGGTCAGGATCAGCCCCTGAAATGAACGATCGGTCTGGGGCGCGCCGGTGGCGGGTTGGAGAGTCATATGCGTGTCCGGAAAGTCAACGGGGTTGCCAGTTTCGGGCGCACACTAGTGCCTTTCAGGAAGAATGTGAAGCGCTTCCGCCGCCGCCCCGGATGCAAAATGGCGGGCGGCGCCATAAGACGCCGCCCGCCCGATTGCGGTCACTGAAACAGCGGAATGGACGACCCTAGTGAAACAGGGCGTCGATATCGTCCTGAGAGGCCGGCGCCGCGCCGTCATCGCCGCCAAACAGGGCGTCCACGTCATCTTGTCCGACCCCTTCGCCGCTCATTTGCGGCCCGTGCAGGATCTGCTTCTGCCGCCGCTCCTCGCGGCTGATCTCGTCCTGGCTCAACGCGTCGCGCTTGTCCTCGACTTTCAAGGTGCTGGCGAAGCGGCTGATGCGCCGGTCGATGAATTCGAGGGTTTCCACCACCTTGCTGATGCGCTGGCCGGTAATGTCCTGAAACGAGCAGGCTTCGAAAATATTCATCACTTCCGCGTTAACCAGATCGGCATAGGCCTGGTGGTCGGACGGGTCCGCCGCCATCAGCGTTTCCGCCGATTCCATGATCCGGTCGGTGGCGCTCTCGGTGGCGTCCACCACCGCGCTCAGTTCCATGCCGGCTTCCGGAATCCGCTCCTCGCTCATGTGATTGGCCTGCAGCGAGCCGATCTCGTCCTTTGTCTTGACGATATATTGGGCGATGTGCCGCAATTCGCCATAGAGACTGGTGTCGAGTTTGCGGAAATAGGGCTGCAGAGTCGTTGCCAGCAATTCGGCCATCGCCATGATGTCGACCAGACTGGGCTCGCCGTCCCTGATCTTGGTCAGCAACTCAATCAGCTCGTCGGTACGCGAAAAATCAAGATGATTTTCGGGCATGAATTCCTCCCTTGTGAATTCAGCCGCGCCCCTTCCCTGAACGGAGGGCGGAGCATTATTATTATTCGCCGAAAACCGAGCCGATCTTGTTCTTCAGCGTTTGCGCGTTGAACGGCTTGACGATGTAATTGTTCACACCGGCCTTCTTGGCGGCGATCACGTTCTCGGTTTTTGATTCCGCGGTCACCATGATGAAGGGCGTCCGACGCAGACCGCTGTCGCTGCGTACTTCTTTCAGCAGCTCATATCCGGTCATCGGTTCCATGTTCCAGTCCGAAATGACCAGGCCGTAATCACGCTCTTTCATCTTGTTCAGCGCCTCGGAACCGTCGGCGGCATCGTCGACATCGTTAAATCCGATCTGCTTGAGCAAGTTGCGGATAATGCGGATCATGGTTTTGTAGTCGTCAACGACCAGAACCGGCATTGTAAGATCTACAGACATTGTATCTTCTCCGTACTTAACCACGCGAAATCATAAATATTCGCGCTTCCCCTTTCTGAATACACTGCTGAAGGCGTGTCGCAATTCGGCGACGTATTCCCTGTTTGGTAGGCTGAGAATAGGAAACCGGCATAAAAGTTGGGTTAACGGGGTTGGTTTACCAGTGTTAACCTTAACAGATCGTCGCCGGCTTGCGGCTTTGGCGGCGGGCGGTTAGGCTGGGCCGGACCGTGAAAAACAAACAGATATGCGGGGAGGGGCAATAGGTGGGCTATCAGTTCGAAGAGCTTGAGATCGGCATGGAAAGTTCGTTCTCCAAGGTGATCACCGAGCACGACATCGCGGGCTTCGCCGAAATCTCCGGCGACACCAATCCGCTGCATCTCGACGAGGCCTTCGCCGCCAACACCCGCTTCAAGACCCGCATCGCCCATGGCATGCTGACCGCCAGCCTGATTTCGGCGGTGATCGGCACCGCTCTGCCGGGGGACACCTCGATCTATGTCTCGCAAAGCCTGAACTTCAAGGCGCCGGTGCGCATCGGCGACATGGTCACCGCCATCGCCGTCATCACCGCGCTCGACCCCGAACGCCGCATCGCCACCCTGTCGACCGTGTGCAGGACGGCTGAGCGCAACGTGATCGAGGGCGAGGCCAGGATCATGGTGCCGGCCCCGGCTTGACAGAACGGGCGCTTCATCGGAAAAAGGCCGGCACACCCGCCCTAAGGCTGCGGCGGCCTCACCCCCCGGACATTTGGTCCGCCAGGAGTTCGATCCATGCATTTATTGCGTGACTTTCGGTCCGTTCCCGATCATCTGCGCGGCGCCAGCCTGGCGCTCGGCAATTTCGACGGTGTTCATCGCGGGCATCAGGTGGTGCTGCAGTCGGCAATGGACCGGGGCCGGCCGGCCGGGGCGATGGTGTTCAGCCCGCATCCGCGCCGGTTTTTCCACCCCAATCTGCCGTTTTTCGACCTTACCCCGCTGCCGGTGAAGCTGAAGCTGCTGGGCGCGTTCGGGCTCGATCTGACCGTGGCGCTGCCTTTCGACGACGAACTGGCCGATATGGATGCCGAGAGTTTCGTCGCGGAGGTTCTGGTCAAGGGGCTGGGGGTCTCGCATGTGGTCACCGGCTATGATTTCGCTTTCGGCAAGGGCCGCTCGGGCAATATCGAATTTCTGCGCGAGGCGGGCCGCCGCCACGGCTTTACCCTGACGGTGATCAAACCGGTCACCGAGGGCGGCCATGAGGTGATCTCATCAAGCGCGGTGCGCGCCGCCCTGCGCGCCGGCAGGCCGCGCGAGGCGGCCGGGCTGCTGGGCCATTGGTGGTCGGTGGCCGGGCGGGTGGAGCGCGGCCATGGCCGCGGCAAGGACATGGGCTATCCCACCGCCAATGTCCACCTGCATGAGGGCTGCGAGCCCCGGATAGGCATTTACGCGGTGCGGGTGTTCGTGGAGGAGCAAACCGCCGATGGCGAGAGCAGATTGCGGCGCATTGACGGCGCCGGTTATTTTGGCGGCAGCCCCACCTTTGGCGGCCATGAGCCGGTGCTCGAGCCCTATCTATTCGATTTCGACGGCGATCTCTATGACAAGGAGATCGAGGTGGAATTCATCGAATATCTGCGCGGCGACGCCAAATTCGCCGGCGCCGAGGATCTCAAGCGCCAGATCAAGGATGATTGCGACCGCGCCCGCCAGGTGCTGGCTGATCTCGCCCGCCACGACCCGATGATGGAATATCCGCTTGGCCGCCGCCGCGAAAGGCTGGTCAGGCCGGGCTGATAGCCCCCCGCGAGGCCCGGTGCCATCAGAAGCCGGCATGTTGACCGGAAACCGCCTCCGCCCGCCATCTGCCTCTTTATTCTGCACCCGGGCTCTGTTAGAACCCGCGCAATAGATGAAGCGTTAGAACCCGCGCAACAGATGAAGCGGAATATGACCCATGTCCAACACTACTGATTCGAACGGCCGTGACTGGCGCGAAACCCTGTTTCTGCCCAAGACCGATTTCCCCATGCGGGCCGGCCTGCCCAAACGCGAGCCCGAATGGCTCGAGCGCTGGGAAAAACTGGATTTATACAAGCGCCTGCGCGAGGACGCCGAGGGCCGCGAGAAATATGTTCTCCATGACGGCCCGCCCTATGCCAATGGCAATATTCATCTGGGCACCGCGCTGAACAAGATTCTGAAGGACATCATCGTGCGCTCAATGCAGATGATGGGCAAGGACGCCGACTATGTGCCGGGCTGGGACTGTCACGGCCTGCCGATCGAATGGAAGATCGAGGAAAAGCACCGCGCCCGCGGCGAGAACAAGGACGATGTGCCGATCAACGAGTTTCGCCATGAATGCCGCGAATTCGCCACCGGCTGGATCGATGTGCAGCGCCAGGAGTTCAAGCGCCTCGGCGTGGTCGGGGACTGGGACAACCCTTACACCACCATGAGCTTTGCCGCCGAGGCGCAGATCGCCCGCGAATTTCAGAAATTCCTGATGAACGGCTCGCTCTACCGTGGCTCGAAGCCGGTGATGTGGTCGGTGGTGGAAAAAACCGCCCTGGCCGAGGCCGAGGTCGAATATCACGACCACAAATCGACCACCATCTATGTGAAGTTCCCGGTGCTGAAGGGCGAGGGCGATTTGTCCGGCGCGGCGGTGATCATCTGGACCACCACCCCCTGGACCATGCCCGGCAATCGCGGCATCGCCTTTGCCGATCATATCACCTATGGGCTTTATGAGGTCACCGAGGCGCAGGAGGACAACTGGACCAGGAAGGGCGAGAAGCTGATCATTGCCGACAGCCTCGCCGAAGAGGTGCAAAAGGCCGGGCGCATCGATGCCTGGCGGCGCCTTGCCGATGTGGACCCGACCGGTTTTGTCTGCGCCCATCCCTTTGCCGGGCGCGGCTATGATTTTACCGTGCCGCTGCATGTGGCCGACTTCGTCGATGACAGCACCGGCACCGGTTTTGTGCATATCGCGCCGGGCCACGGCGCCGATGACTTCGAGCTTGGCGTCAAGGTTGGCCTCGAGGTGCCCTATACGGTCGATGATGAGGGCTTCTTCCTCCCCGAAGTGCCGATTTTCGGCGGCGATACCCCGTGCCGGGTGCTCGACGAGCGCGGCAAGACCGGCAATGCCAATGGCCGGGTGATCGAGGAACTGCAAGCGGAAGGCAAGCTGCTGGGCACCGGACGCATCGAGCATCAATATCCCCATTCCTGGCGCTCCAAGGCTCCGGTGATCTTCCGCAATACCCCGCAATGGTTCATCGCCATGGACAAGCCGCTCGACGCCGCCGACCAGACGGACAGCCTGCGCCAGCGCGCCCTGGCGGCGATTGCCGACACCCGCTTCGTGCCCGCCGCCGGCCAGCGCCGGCTCGGCGCGATGATCGAAAACCGCCCCGACTGGGTGATCTCGCGCCAGCGCGCCTGGGGGGTGCCGCTGACCGTGTTCGTGCACAAGGCCTCAGGTGAGCTGCTGCGGGACGAGGCGGTCAACCACCGCATTGCCCAGGCTTTCGAAGAGCACGGCGCCGATGCCTGGTTCGAGGAGGGGGCAAAGCAGCGCTTCCTTGAGGGCCATGTGGACAATCTGGAAGATTGGGAGCAGGTCACCGACATTCTCGATGTGTGGTTCGATTCCGGCTCGACCCATGCCTTCTGCCTGGAAGCCGAGCATAATCAGGGCAAATGGGACCTCAAATGGCCGGCCGATCTTTATCTGGAAGGCTCCGACCAGCATCGCGGCTGGTTTCATTCGTCACTGCTGGAAAGCTGCGGCACAAGGGGGCGCGCACCCTATGATGCGGTGCTGACCCATGGCTTCATCATGGCCGAGGACGGGCGCAAAATGTCCAAATCGCTCGGCAATCAGGTGTTCCCCCAGGATATCGCCAAGCAGAGCGGGGCCGAGATTCTGCGCCTCTGGGTGTCGAGCTCCGATTATTGGGAAGACATGCGCATCGGCCCGGAAATCATCAAGACCAATACCGACGCCTATCGCAAATTGCGCAACACCATGCGCTTCCTGCTCGGCAATCTGCACGGCTTTGAAGAAAGCGAACGGGTGGACCCGGCCGACATGCCGGAACTGGAGCGCATCGTGCTGCACCGCCTGACCGAGCTCGATAAGCTGGTGCGGCGCGGTTATCATGATTTCGACTTCAAGCGGGTGTTCTCGGCGCTGTTTCATTTCGCCACCATCGATCTGTCCGCCTTCTATTTCGACATCCGCAAGGACGCGCTTTATTGCGACCCGGCCTCCTCGCTCACCCGCCGCGCCTGCCGCACGGTGCTGGACGAGGTGTTCTCCTGTCTGACCGCCTGGGCCGCGCCGATGCTGTGTTTCACCATGGAGGAGGTCTGGCTCAGCCGCTTCCCCTCCGATGACGGTTCGGTGCATCTGCGCCAGTTCCCGCAGGTGCCGGAGGCCTGGCGCGACGAGGCGCTGGCCGAAAAATGGAGCAAGGTGCGGGCGCTGCGCCGTGTGGTCACCGGCGCGCTGGAGATCGAGCGGCGCGAAAAGCGCATCGGCTCCAGCCTCGAGGCCGCGCCTGAGGTCTATGTGCAGGACAGCGACATCGCCGCCGCCATGCAGGGCATCGATCTGGCGGAGATCTCGATCACCAGCCAGGCGGTGCTGCGCGAGGGCGAGCCGCCGGCCGGCGCCTTCACCCTCGAGGACGTGCCCGGCATTGCCGTGGTGCCGGCCAAAGCCGAGGGCGACAAATGCCGGCGCTCGTGGAAAATCCTGCCTGATATCGGCGCCGATCCGGACTTTCCCGATCTCTCGCCCCGCGACGCGGCGGCGGTGCGGGAATGGGATCTGGCCCACTAGGTGGGCGTCCGCTCATATATCTGGGGGCGGTTCAGCGGCCAGGCGGTGCTGGCGGCGCTGATCGCCTGCGGGCTCGATCAGGCCCATAAATACTGGATGATCCATGTCTTTGACATGCCCCATCGTGGCCTGGTGCGGCTGACGCCGTTTTTCGACCTGATCATGGTGTGGAACCGGGGCATTTCCTATGGCCTGTTCCAGCAGCACAGCGCTTTTGGCCAGACGGTGCTGATCGTCATTTCCGTGGTCACGGTGCTCGCCCTGCTGGTGTGGATCGCCCAACTCAGCCGGCGCTGGGCCGCCCTGTCGCTGGGGCTGATCATCGGCGGTGCCATGGGCAATGCCATCGACCGCATGGTTTACGGCGCCGTTGCCGACTTCTTCAGCCTGCATGCCTATGGCTATCACTGGTACGTGTTTAACCTTGCCGACATGGCGATAGTTGCGGGGGTGGCGCTGCTGATGTATGAAACCTTCATGGGCCGGGACGGCGATGGCCATAAAAAAGCCGGAAACGAGCCTTAGGGAAGGAAAAAGGCCCTTTCCACGAGGAAAGAGCCGGATACCATGCGCCCGGATATATGTATGAGTCATGATCCGACCGGCATGGTGGGAATGGCATGGGTCTCAAGGGCCGTGTAAAGGGTCGTGTAAAGGACCGTGCAAAGGGCTGGCCGGGATATGATGCCGGCGGTGATGCCAGTAAGGGATATTTGAATATGCAGCCGGAACTGTCATTCAGACGATTGTGCGCGCTGTTCGCAATTGGATTTTTCGGGCTGGTTCTCTCGGCCTGCTCCATCAATAAAAACTCGGGCATCCGCGAGGCCCTCGGCATCGACAAACGGCCGCCGGACGAATTTGCCGTGGTGACCAAGGCGCCGCTGGTGGTGCCGCCCAATTATGATCTGCGCCCGCCCAAGGAAGGCGCCGCGCCGCTGAACCGCACCGATCCGCGCCTGGCGGCCCGCGAGACCACCTTCGGCAGCCGTGGCAAGTCGCGCGATCTCAGCCGGGGCGAGGCCGCCCTGATCGGCGCCGCCGGCGCCGACAATGCCAGGCCTGAAATCCGCACCGAGCTCAATCGTGAATCCGAGGCCCTGGCCAAGAAGGACAAGAAGCTGACCAGCAAGGTGCTGTTCTGGCAAAAGCCGCCCAAGCAAGGCGTGGTGATCGATCCCAAGGCCGAAGCGGCCCGCATCAAGGCCAATAAGGCCGCCGGCAAGCAGGTGAATGAGGGCAAGGTCAAAATGATCAATTGCCGCAACCAGATCACCAATACCAGTGTCGACTGCAAATAATTGCCATTGCGGCTCCCAGCGCCCGGCCTGGCGGCGCTTCACAATAATTTGACCCCTCATCCGGGGCCGTTTGTATAAGGATTGCCCTGTCCCGGCGGCATCGATGCGGCCGGGGTCAGCCTAAAATGGTTCTAAAGCTTGAAATCCGGTGCCGGAAACCGAATATGTTGGTCAATGTGGTTTCCGGGGCTTGCCGGCCCGGCGCTCCGGAGCCGGAACATTGAGAGGAATCTATGCGACAAAATCATTCTGCCGGTTTCCTGAAATACCTTCCGATTTTTCTGCTTCAATTAGTGATGGTCCTGATGACAGCTATGACACAAAATGCCCGCGCCGATGAGGCGATGAAGACGGTTGATGGAATTTCGACATTTTTCCTTAAAAACGGCATGCAGGTCGTCGCCATCCCGGACCACCGCGCACCGGTGGTGACCCATATGGTCTGGTACCGGGTCGGCGCCGCCGACGAGCGCCCGGGCAAATCAGGCATTGCGCATTTTCTCGAACATCTGATGTTCAAGGGCACCAAGGATATCAAACCGGGGGATTTCTCCAAGATCGTCGCCCGTAATGGCGGTCAGGACAATGCCTTCACCTCGCAGGATTACACCGGCTATTACCAGCGCATCGCCCGCGACCGGCTCGAACTGGTGATGAAGATGGAAGCGGACCGCATGCGCAACCTGACCCTGACCGACAAGGACGTGCTGCCGGAGCGCGACGTGATCCTGGAAGAGCGGCGCATGCGCATCGACAACGACCCCTCCAGCCGCCTGTCCGAGCAGGTCAGCGCCGCGCTTTATGTGGCCCATCCCTATGGCAAGCCGATCATCGGCTGGGAAAATGAGATGGCCGGCCTCACCCGCAAGGATGCCCTGACCTTTTATCGCAAATATTATGCCCCCAATAATGCGGTGTTGATCGTCGCCGGCGATGTCGAACCCGCTGAGCTCAAAACCCTGGCGACCAAATATTATGGCGGTCTGAAACCGAGCGAGGGCATCGCCAAGCGGGTGCGCCCAAGCGAGCCTGTGCCCGATGCCGAGCGCCGGGTGGTGCTGCGCGACAAGGATGTGCGCCTGCCCACCATGCGCCGCTCCTATCTGACCCCGTCCTACACCACCGCCGCGCCTGGCGAGGCCGAGGCGCTGTCTGTGCTGTCCGAATTGCTGGGCGAGGGGGCCACCAGCCGCCTCTATACCAAGCTGGTGGTCGAGCGCAAAATCGCCTCCGGCGCCGGTAGCTATTTCATCGGCGAGCACATGGATAATGGCGTGTTCATGTTCTATGGCATGCCCACTGGCGGCAAGGACATCGCGGAGGTTGAAAAAGCCATCGACGAGGTGATCGCCGAACTGCTGGCCGACGGCGTCACCGAAAAAGAGGTCGAGCACGCCAAGAAGATCCTGATCTCCGACAATATTTATTCGCGCGACAGCCAGAGCGGCATGGCCCGCATGTTCGGCGCCGCGCTGACCAGCGGCCAGACGGTCGAGGATGTGCTGGACTGGCCGGACCGGATCGAAAAGGTCACCGCCGCTGACGTCACCGCGGCGGCGCGCAAATATCTGCGGCCGGAAAACTCGGTCACCGGCATCTTGTTGCGCGCCGAAAAACCGGCTATGGAGCCTGCGCAATGAGTGCTGTCGCCTCAGTGCCATCCATGGCCGCCCGTTACTTTATATTTTCATGCCTTGTCCTGGGAGCTTTCATGTCCGCCAAATCCGCCCATGCCACAAATATCCAGCGTGTCGTCAGCCCCGGCGGCATAGAGGCCTGGCTGGTCGAGCAGCATAATGTGCCGATGATCGCGGTGCGGGTCGGTTTCAAGCGCGGCGCGGCCTATGACCCGGCCGGTAAGGACGGGCTGGTGAATCTGATGGCCTCGACCATGGACGAGGGCGCCGGCGATCTCGATTCCCAGGCCTTTCAGCGCCGCCTGGAAGAGCTGACCATGAGCCTGAGCTTCTCGGCCGGCCGCGACACTTACACCGCCTCGATGAAAACCCTGACCCGCAATCGCGACCAGGCGTTTGAGATGCTGCGCCTGGCCATGACCGAGGCCCGCTTCGACCCGGAGCCGGTGGAGCGCGTGCGCCAACAGCTCATCGCCGGCCTCAAGCGCGAGCAGCAGGACCCGGAACATATGGCCTATCGGGCCTGGTTCAAATCGGCCTTCGGCAGCCACGTCTATGCCCGCAACCGCAAGGGCAGCATCGAGGGGCTGAACGCGGTGACCCCCGAGGATCTGAAAAGCTTCGCCCGCCGCCTGATGGGGCGCGACCTGCTGCGCATTGCCGTGGTGGGGGATATCGACGCCAAGACCCTGGGCGCCCTGCTGGACAAGACCTTTGCCGGTCTGCCGGAAAAATCCTCGCTCGGTGAGATTGCCGACGCCCATGTCGAAGCGAAAGCGGTGACGGACCGGATCGAAAAGGACATCCCCCAGAGCGTGATCGTGCTCGGTGTCGATGGGCTGCGGCGCGAGGATCCCGATTTCATTCCCGCCTATGTGATGAATTACATTCTCGGCGGCGGCGGTTTTTCCTCGCGGCTGACCGAGGAGGTGCGCGAAAAGCGCGGCCTGACCTATTCGGTCTATTCGTTCTTGCTGCCGATGAAGCATGCGGGCGTATTCATGGCCAGCGCCTCCACCAAGACCTCCACCGTGGACGAGGCGATCAAGATCATCCGCGCCGAAATCGCCCGCATGGCGGAAAAAGGCGTGACCGAAAAGGAATTGGCCGATGCCAAGACCTATCTGACCGGGTCTTATCCGCTGCGCTTCGATTCCAATACCAAGATCGCCGGGGAGTTGATCGGCATTCAGCTCGAACAATTGGGCATTGACTATATCACCACCCGTAACGGCGTCATCGACGCGGTCACTCCCGAGGATATCCAGCGTGTCGCCCGCCGCATCCTGAAGCCGGAAAATCTGCGCATCACCGTGGTCGGCAAGGACCAGGGCTGACCCTCAAACAGCAGGCCGGGCCGGCGCTCAGACCTGATAGGCGAGGCGCACCCCGCCCCAATGCTTGCCGTCCACCATGATCGGCGCCGAAACATCCTTCATCATGATGAAGGTGCCGCCGCCCATGTCCCGCCGATAGGTCTGCAGCAGGAACGGGCGCTGGCTCTGCCCCGCCGCGAGGCCGGTGCGATCATCGAAGATCCGCCGGTTGCGGCAATTGGCCATGTTCCACACCGGATCGCTGCCCTGCGGCTTTGAGAATTTGGCCATGTGGGTCGGCAGATAGCCGTTTTTGTCCACCGCGGCGCAGAAAATAATGGTCTCGTCCATCTCCAGCACCGGTTCCTGGATCGCCGGCAGCACCCGGTCGGTCATGGGTGTGAATTTGGCCATCATCTGCTGCGGATCGCTGCCCTCGATCGGCTGATATTCAAAATCAAACAGATCCCGGTGCGAAATCCTGTTCTCGCCGATTTCTTGGGCGAAGGCCTGCGAGATCTTCTCCGCCACCTCCATCACCAGCCGGATCATCCGGGCGTCCCGGCCCTGTCCCATTTTCAGGGCCGTCTCGCCGATCAGGCTGTCGGCCTTGTCCACCGTCTCGAAAATGCGCCCCGTGACCTCGGTCAGGGTGGTGGTGTTGACATCCAGCGCATCGTCAACCTGCTGGTTGCTGGCCTTCAGATCGCCCAGCGCCTCGCCGGTCAGGCCGGTCGCCTGTTCGATATTGGCCGCCTCGGTGCGGATGGCGTCGATCGAGCCGGTGAGCCCGGCAATCATCTCCGAGGTGGAAGATGCGGACTGATCCACCGCCGAAACCGCGCTCATCGCTTCCTGGCCGAGCTGCATCAGCGCCTCGGCCTCGTTACCAAGCTGCAGGATGGTGCCGTCGATCTGCTCGGTGGCCTTGCTGGTCTGGCCGGCCAGGGTTTTGACCTCTCCGGCCACCACCGCGAAGCCCTTGCCCGCCTCGCCGGCCCGGGCCGCTTCAATGGTGGCATTCAGCGCCAGCAGATTGGTCTGGCGCGCGATGCTGTCGATCGAGCTGGCCACGTCGCGCACCGAGGTGAACGAGGATTGCAGGCCCTGCAATTGCTCATTGATGGCCTCGACCGTCCGGAACAGATTGGCCACCAGCTCGCCGGATTTCTCCATCGCCTCCAGCGCCGCGTTCATGCGCGACTGAGCGCTTTCGGTCTCGCTCACCGTATCGGTGACCGAATGATCGATTGCCGCCCTGTTCTGCTCGACGCTGTCGGTGGCGGCCAGCAATTGCTGCATAGCCTGCCGGGCCCCATCCGCCGCCGCCGCCGATTGGGCGATCTGCCCGGCGGCATCGGCGATCTCAAGGCCGAGCCGGTCGACCCCCTCAATGAGATTGCCGATCTCCAGGGTGGATTCGGCGCAAATTTCATCCGGTGTCGCGGCGCTTTCGCCATTTTCATCCTGCCATGCGCCGTCGTCTTCGCCGGGCCCCGCAATCGAATCCTCATTTGCGCTGTGAGATTTATACGGCATGACCCCTCCATGGAAGATCGAAAAACGTGCCGGTTCATCATTTCAATTTAGCCTTAAATAGGCGTTAAATTTGAAATCCCCCGCCGGAGTGAGCCCGGGTTTCGGGAGCGGCCGGGCAGTGGCCAATGCGGGTCTGTGTCCAGGAAAAAGCCCCCGATCCTGGAAGGTGAGGGCTCTGAAACCGGCGGGCCCGGCCGGAACATGTCCGGCCGGGTTGGGCTTTGTTTATTTGCTCAGGCGCAATTTGCTGAGATCGCCGGCAATGGTCTGGAACGCATTGCGCAGCTCATCATTGGTCGGCGAGTTGAAATACATGCTGGGGCTGCTGGCGCAATCGCGCATCAGGTTCTGCACCGAGGTATTGTTGGCCAGATCGAAGGTGATCGTATAGAGCCGGATACCCGCCGCCTTGATGTTCTGGCACAGGGTTGAGGTCTTGCCGTTCAGCTTGGTGATCGCCGTATATTGCGAGTCAGTCCCCAGGCGCTGTTTGTTCAGATAACCATAGGCCGTGTAATAGGATTTGTTGTGGTTGTTGCGCGGCGCAATGGTGTTTTCGCCATCGGTGAGCAGGATCATCGCCTTCACCGTTTCCTGGTCGTCATAGCTGGTGCCCTCGGTGAAGGGCGCGCCGGGCGAGATCAGCCGCCAGCCCCAGGACAGGCCCATCGGAATATGGGTCCAGCCTTGCGGGTTGAAACTGGCGACCGAGCTCTTCAGGGTCGATTTCTCATTGGTCAGCGGTGTCACAGGCGGCGTGGTGCACAGATAGTTCGGCCCCTTCGAGCCGCCGCTATTATAGACCGTCGCATTCAGATATTTGCCGGTATGGCTCTGGCGATATTCATAGGTGCCGCTGACATTGTCGGACAGATAGCGGTTGATATAATAATAGGAGTCCGGCTCATCCGGCGCAAAATAAGGCACGAACAGCGTATCGGGCGTGCTGCTGCTGGCTTCGGCATCGGTGGTGTCATAGGGCGCCGGGCGCGCCTCGACACAGCCGCCCCATGAGCCGTTGCTGGTCCGGGACAGCAATTCGAAATGATGGGTCTTGGGCGAGAAATTCTCGCCATTGATGCTGGACAGCCCGTTCACATCCATCCAGCTGGCATTGCGGTATTGCGAGCCGACATTGACGGTCTGTGAAAACGGCACCAGGCCGATCTTCACCTTGTCCGAGGTGTCCGCGCCCATGAACATGATTTCGATCAGCTCATTGGCGGCATTCTTCATGGCGTCCATCTTGCCGTTATTGCTCATCGAGCCGGTATTATCGAGCGCCATCACCAGTTCGATCTTGCGATTGGCGCGCACCACCTGGTTCTGCACATTGATCGGCACTTCATTAATGCCGACCAGACCCAGGAAATTGGTTTTCATATTGGCGCTGACCGCCACATTCACCACACCCGGGGTGACGGTCATTTGCAACTGGCCCACCGCCACATTGTCGAGCGCGCTCAGATTGGCCTGAAACACCCGCTCGGCCACCGCCATCGCCTCGCCGTCGGTGAGATTGGCCGCCTTGCCCACCGCCAGGGCCGCCATATCGAGGGCCGTCGCCATTTTCTGCCGGATCACGATGGCCGAGGAATAATCAAGGCCGCCCCCAACCAGCGTCATCAGCGGCACGATCGTGATGGCGAATGTCATCCCGATGTTGCCGGCCCGGTTTGCCAGGAAGTTCCTGGCGCAGGAACCCAAATGCTTTGCCCGCCGCAAAGCCAGTACCATCCGTTTTGCTGAACTAACAATCATCACAATGTCCAATTCATCTCCGCCGGTTACACGCCGGATATCGATGCCCTCATGTGATATATATTTGAAAAAATATAAATGGGTGTAAATTATATTGAGCGTATTTCTTTATATTATTGGTTATATTGTATCTAAATTTGAGTAATATAAGCATTAATCTCAAGTAAAATTTTATTCAAACCTGTTTCGGGGGATAATGATTGCTCCGGGCGTCTCGGAAA
>PKTQ01000326.1 GCA_002869085.1 Hyphomicrobiales bacterium
ATTTAAGAACCGATTATTCGGCTGCCGGCCGGCGCACTACGATGGAGCCATCCTTGACCACCACCGGGGCGGATTTCTCATTGCCGGCCTTTTTTCGTATCGGCCGCTGAACCGGATTTTCCTTCGGACCGCTGGGAGCGGTGCTGGCCGCATTGTCCATTTTCTTGTTGAGCGGGTCTTCCGAGCGGCGGCAATTGCCTTCGAAAAACGCGCCGGGCTCAACCGCCAGCGACTCATGCATGATATCGCCTTCAACATGGCAATTGGCAGCCAGGATAATCCGCAGGCCGCGCAATGTGCCGATGATGCGGCCGCGCACGATCACTTCCTCGGCCATCACTTCGCCGGTGATTGTGGCCTGATCGCCGATCACCAGAGAGGCGGCATGGATATCGCCTTCGATGGTGCCGTCCACCTGGACTTCACCGCCCGAAACGAGATTTCCGGTCACTACAAGGTCACTGCTGATGATCGAGGGCACCATCCGTACCGACTTCTTGGCCGATGTCTGGTCCTGCATGGCTGTCTTTGGCATCGGTGCCTGCGGCTGAGCAGCGGCCTTTTTCTTCTTTCTAGAAAACATATCTTCCTGCCTGCATAAAGCGTTTTGGATTAACGGCTTTCCCGTTAATGCGCGTTTCGTAGTGCAAATGTGCACCCGTGCTGCGACCGGTATTTCCTACACGTCCGATGAGCTTGCCACGTGAGACTTGGTCGCCAACCGCGATCTCTATCCGGCTGAGATGAGCATACCGGGTTGAAATTCCGTTGTCATGCAAAATTTCGATGGTCCGTCCATATCCACCCATCCATCCGGCCCGGACCACCTTGCCCGGCGCCGGTGCGTAGATCGGCCGTCCGATCTGCCCCTTGAAGTCAATCCCCGTATGCATAGCCAGTATGCGGCGGAACGGATCGCGCCTTGCGCCGAACCCGCTGGTGATGCGGTACGTCCCGCGCACCGGCAAGGCGATGGGCATCCGTTTGAGCTGACGCTTCATGGCGGTGTAATTGTCAATATTCATATAGATGCGTTCATAACGCTCATCATCGGCAAAACTGGCGGCCTGGGGGCTGCCCTCGTCAAGCTTGATGAACGGCCCGCCGATCGCCGTGTCCATCAGGTGGCGCGGTTTTGAGGTGGCGGTCTTGAAGCCGAGCCGTCGAATCACCTGGGCGATGCGGGCCTTGCGTTTCAGGGTCACGGTTTCGATCCTGGCCAGCATCTTGGTCTGTGTGCGGGAGATGTCCTGCAGCCGGCCCTCGATCTGTTTCAGTTCCTCGTCGATCGGCATCAGCGCCCGGGTGGGGCGTAGCATCGCCGCCGTCTTCGGCGCCGGCAGGGCCGAGGCCTTGGTGCCGCCGGGGCGGCCGATCAGGCGCACCGGCTGGCGCTGCTCGAAATCGAGCGTCAGCTTGTCGCCATTGTCATAGACCACCGGCACCACCGGGCGCGCATTGGCGCTCACACCGGTTTTGAGGGATGCGACATTGACCTTGCCCTTGATGGAAAATTCGCTCCCCAGCAGCGCTTCGATCCGGGCCTGCCGGTTCTTGAGGTCGCTCTGGCGCTTTTTCAGCGCCAGCAGCTTGTCTTCATAATCATCCTGGTTGAGCAGCAGCCGCCCGTTCAGGGCATTGACCTTGGCGTTCATCAGCGCAATCCGGTCCTCATAGGCCATTTGCATCTGATGGAATTTGCGTTTTTTCGCTTCGATAATCTGGTCTTTGAACGCCACATTGATGGTGGCAAAGGCAATCCAGATGCAGCCGATCATCGTCAGGCTGGCGAGCCCGATCTGCATCCATGGCCGGATCGTGATAAAATGAACCTGTCCCTCGCTGCGCAGATAAATCTGACGCTCACGAAACAGATTCGTAAACCACGCCCCCCATGACCCGTTCTCTGGCGAGTCTTGTCTCATATAGATATGCCGTTCCCACTCTCGGTCTATGATCTCATTTCAACGGATTTTGATCCAAGATTCAATCATAAACTCTAAAGAAATGATAAATATGGTTAAATTATGTGTCCCGAAATGAGACACGGGGTCCTTATTGATTCAGCTCCTGTGCGGCTTTCAGCACCTGTTCCACATGTCCGCTGATCCGCACCTTGCGCCAGATTCGGGCGATCCTGCCCTCGCTGTCGATGAGATATGTGGCCCGCTCTATGCCCATATATTTGCGGCCATACATGCTCTTTTCCACCCAGACCCCGTAAGCCTGGATCACCGCCCGTTCTTCGTCCGAGGCCAGATCGACCGTCAAATCGTTCTTTTCCCGGAACTTGGCATGGCGGGCGACGGAATCGGCTGAAATCCCGATAATATGGGTGTTGGCGGCGGCAAATTCCCCCTTCAGCTGGCTGAAGGCGATCGATTCCTTGGTGCAGCCGCTGGTCAGGTCTTTCGGGTAAAAGAACAACACCACATTCTGGCCCTTGAGCGCCGATAGGCTGACCGCCTCGCCATTATCAATGGGGAGGGTGAAATCCGGCGCGGCCTGTCCGGTCTCCAGAGGCTGTGACATTCTGATCTCTCACGATTGCTGTGGTCTCCCGGGTCATAGCCTTAAATGCGCAATCGATGCAAGGGATGATACGCTATTGGAAGCACCGGGGAGTTCTGCCAATGTGTTGCAAGCAGAATCAACGCGAAAACCGGTTCGCCGTTGATTGACTTCTCGATGACGGATGCAAGACGGCGAGGTTTGCCCGCGTGGGTGAGAGTTCGATGTCCCGGCTGACAGGCTGGTTGAAAAAACGGCCAAAACAGCGCGCCCTGACCATGGCCCTCGAGGCTGCGGCCGCGCTGGTGCTGGTCCTGGCCCTGGGCCTGTTGGTGCTGGGCTGGCGCATATCGCACAGCCCGATGTCGGTGATGATGTTTCAATCCCGCATCGCCGACACATTGAACGCCGAGCTCGGCAACGCCACTGTGCGCTTTTCCGACGCGGTGGTCATGTGGGACGATGACGGGGTTCAGTTTCGCCTGGTCGACCTGCGCTTGATCGGCACCGACGGCAAGCTGATCGCCGGCGCGCCGAACGCCGCTGTCAGCCTGGCCATGTCGGCGCTGCTGATGGGGGAGTTTCAGGTCTCGCAGCTCACCCTGGTGCAGCCGGTGATCACCCTCAGCCGCAGCCGCTCCGGCATTTTCCGCCTCGGTTTCGGCGATCTGAGCGGGCAGGGGGCCATCCCCGCACCTGCCAAGACCGCTCCGCCGGCCGGGCAGAGCGCAGCCCCGCCGCCCGCCGCCGCCGGCTCGGCCCCGGTGCCCCTTTGGCGGGCCCTGTTTGCCGACCGCAAGCTCGACCTGCTTGAACTTGTGGGCATCGGCCCCGAATCCAGCCTGACCCATATCGGTATCCGTGATGCGGCCCTGGCCCTGATCGATGAGACCTCGGGCCGGGTCTGGCAGGCCCATGACGTGCGCCTGGCCTTCAGCCGCACCGCCCGCACCGACACTTTTTTCGGCTCCGCCTCCTTCGAGGTCGATAAGGCCCGCTCCCATCTGACCGTCACCGCCTCTGCCAACCGCCGCACCCGCAATGTCAGCGTGCTCTCCCGCTTCCGCGATCTCGACCCTTCCGATTTCGCGCCGCTGCTGTCCGAATTGATGCTGGGCAGCGCCAACCTGCCCCTGTCGGGCAATGCCGCCCTGTCCATATCCGGCGATGGCCGTCTGCTCGGCGCCAGCGTCGACATCGAGGCCGGCGCCGGGCTGATCGGCCTGCCCGGACCCGGCGGGCGCACCCTTCTGGTCGATGAGGCCGGTTTGACCATGCAATATGACGGCCGCGCCGACCGCCTGAAAATAAGTTCCCTGTCGGTCAGCTCCGGCGCCAATCTGTTCGCTTTTGAGGGCGGGGTGATCCCCGAGCGCGACCAGGACGGCAATATCACCGGCTTTTCGTTTGATCTGAGTTCGGACCGCATGGCGCTGGCGCTCGGCGGCGAGACGGAGGGGATGCGCAAGCCCCTGCGCATCGGCAGGGCCACGGCCCGGGGCCAGATCGATCTGGCGCCGTTTCATCTGCGCCTCGATCAGCTCGCCCTGAAGGCCGGCAAGCTGGCCCTGAGCCTGAAGGGCGACATCACGGATGCGGAAATCTCGCCGCAATTGCGCCTGCAGGGTTTCGGGCGGGCGATCCCGGTGGCCGATCTCAAGCGCCTGTGGCCCAGAACCATCTTGTCCGGCACCCGTGAATGGATCGGCGAAAACATCACCGGTGGGCTGGTCGACAAGCTCGGTTTCAAGGTCAATCTGGAACCGGGAGACATCGCCCTGGCCGAGAAGGGCATTCCGCTGCCCGACAATGCGGTGCGGCTTGATTTCGATCTCAGCGGGGTCGCCTTCCATTATATTCGCGGATTGCCGCAAATCACCGATGCCGCCGGCCATGGCCATATGGACGGCGATAAATTCACCATCGATGTGGACCGGGCGCGGATCAAATCGCCCTCGGGCCTGATGGTTCGGGTCACTTCGGGGCAGTTCCTGATCCCCGAAACCCACAAGGATATCAGCCGCGGCTATGCCGATGGCCGCATCACCGTCGATCTGGCCGGAGAGACGCGCGGCATTCTTGAAATTCTCGACATGGAGCCGCTCGGTTATGTGCGGAAGATGAACCTCAAGCCGGCCGATGTCGGCGGCAGCGCCTCGGGGCAATTGCGGATCTCGCTGCCGCTGATCCGCGATCTGGACCTCGACCAGGTCCGGATCGACGCTGAGGCCAGGCTGCAAAAGACCCGTATCGACAAGGTGGTTCCGGGGCTTGATCTCAGCGATGGCAGTGCGCGGATGCACATCACCAATGACGGGCTGACCGCCCGGGGC
Source organism: Hyphomicrobiales bacterium (assembly GCA_002869085.1). Classification (GTDB taxonomy): domain Bacteria; phylum Pseudomonadota; class Alphaproteobacteria; order Rhizobiales; family BM303; genus BM303. The sequence goes on from PKTQ01000326.1 coordinate 4,845, forward strand.
GATGTCCGGTTGAACGGCGTTGCCGCCGATCTGGTCTGGACCGAGAGCTTTACCGATTCCAAGCGCCCCTCGAGCCGGTTCGAACTGACCGGCACGCTGGATGATGCCAACCGCAATGCACTGGGCGTCGATCTGAGCGATTTTCTGACCGGGCGCACCGCGGTCAAGCTGGTGGCGACCGGACGCCGCGGCGGCATTTCAGAAGCCCGGGTCCGGGCCGACCTGACCGGCGCGGTGCTGAAATCCGATGAGATCGTCTGGAAGAAGCCGGCCGGCCGGGCGGCCAAGGCCACTTTCGATCTTTATTTCAAGGATGGCGGCCTGATTCAATTGCGCAAGCTGGTGGTCAGGGGCAAGGGCGTCAATCTGAAAGGCGGCCTTGATTTTACCGATAACGGCGATCTCATGTCCCTGGATTTAAAAACCGTTCGCCTCGGCGCTCATACCAGCCTGTCCCTGGCCGGCAAGCGCAGCCGGGATGGGGTGCTTGATCTGAAACTGTCGGGCAGCAGCTTCGATGCCCGGCCCCTGCTGACCGATCTGTTTTCTACCGGGCCGGCTCCGGCCGGCGGCTCCTCGGGCGGCGGCTCCTCTGCCGGCGGCGGCACGGGCGGCGGCGGCACGGGCGGCGCTTCCGGGGGCGGCCGCCATGTGCGGCTGCAGGGCGGGATGGATGTGATTCTGGGCCATCACGGCGTGCGGCTCAGTGAGGCCCGGCTCACCCTGGAATCGATCGGCGATACTCTGGAGGCCATGTCTCTCGTGGGACGCTTCGGCAAGTCCGATGATTTCCGCATGAAAATCGCCCGCCGCAATACCCGGCTGAGACAGATCACCCTCAGCGGCGGCGATTCCGGCGCGATTCTGAAGGGGGCCGATTTTTACACCCGCGTCAAAGGCGGCAGCTTTACCCTCAATGCCGAGATGATCGAGGGCGGCAAGGGGCCGGATATGACCGGCACGGTCCGGATGGCCAAATTCCGCATTGTCAATGAGCCGGCCCTGAACAGCCTGCTCAGTTCCGCCAAACAGAAAAACGCCAAGCCGGTTTCCGGCAAGAATGTGCCGTTCGACAAAATCCGGGTGCAGTTTTCCCGCCGGGCCGGAGTGCTCAAATTCAGCAAGGGCCTGATCGCCGGTCCTTCGATTGGCGCCACCGCGCGCGGCGAGCTCGATAATCGCAACAACACCCTGCTGGTGTCAGGCACCCTGGTTCCGGCCTATGGGCTCAATGCCGCCTTAGGCAAAATCCCGGTTCTGGGCATGTTTTTGTCCGGGCGCAAGGGCGAGGGGCTGATCGGCATCACATTCGGCATCAAGGGGCCGCGCGAAAAGCCGCTGATTACCGTCAATCCCATCTCGGCGCTGGCGCCGGGGTTCCTGCGCATGCTGTTCGAGTTTCGCGGCGAGGACAAGCCCGCGCCCAAAGCCGCCCCGTCCGGCGGCAAGCTCGAGAAATAGGATTTGCCCGCTCAGGCCGGTTTCAGCAGCACATGCCGCTTCTTGCCGATCGACAGCTTGATCACGCCCTCATCGCTGATATCGGCCGGGCTCAGCACCGCATTGGGGTCGCTGAGCGGCCGGTCATTGACCTTGGCGCCGCCGCCCTTGATGAACCGGCGTACCTCGCCATTACTGGCCGCCAGCCCGGCGGTCACGAAGGCGTTCAGCACCCCCAGCCCGGCTTCGATATCGGCCCGGGCCAGCTCGACGGTCGGCAGGCCGGCGCTGGCCGTGCCCGCCTCGAAGGTCTCCTCGGCGGTGCGGGCCGCCTGCATGGCCGCCTCGCGCCCATGGGCCATGGCGGTGGCTTCGGTCGCCAGAAGCTTCTTGGCGGCGTTGATCTCCGCCCCCTCGGCCTGTTCCAGCGCCGCGATTTCCTCGAGCGGCACCTCCGTGAACAGGCGCAGGAAGCGTCCCACATCCGCATCCTCGCTATTGCGCCAGAACTGCCAGTAATCATAGGGCGATAGCATGTCCGCGTTCAGCCACACCGCGCCGCTGACCGATTTGCCCATCTTGGCCCCCGACGAGGTTGTGAGCAGCGCCGTGGTCAGCGCATAGAGCTGGCGCCCGTCGACCCGGCGCCCAAGCTCGATGCCGTTGATGATGTTGCCCCATTGGTCCGAACCGCCCATCTGCAGGCGGCAGCCATGGCGGCGGCTCAGTTCCAGGTAATCATAGGCCTGGAAGATCATGTAATTGAACTCCAGGAAGGTGAGCGGCTGTTCCCGCTCCAGGCGCAGCTTCACCGAATCGAACGCCATCATCCGATTGAGGGTGAAATGGCGGCCGTAATCGCGCAGAAATTCGATATAATTCAGACTGTCCAGCCAGTCGGCATTATTGACCATGATGGCGCTGTTGGGCGCATCGCCGAAATCCAGAAATTGCCCGAACACCTTGCGGATGCCGGCCACATTGCTGGCGATCTGCTCGTCGCTCAGCATTTTGCGGCTTTCGTCCTTGCCGGACGGATCGCCCACCTTGGTGGTGCCGCCGCCGATCAGCACGATCGGCTTGTGGCCGGCCTGCTGGAACTTGCGCAGCATCATGATCCCCAGCAGATTGCCCACATGCAGGCTTTGCGCGGTGCAGTCAAAGCCGATATAGGCGGTCAGCATGCCCGCATCGGCCTCGGCGTCGAGCGCCGCCGCGTCGGAACATTGGTGGATATAGCCGCGCGCATCCATCTCGCGCAGAAAACTGGATTTATATTCGGTCATGGGGGTTTCGCAGGCTTGTTGTTTGTCTCAATTGCGGCGATGTTCAGAGCATGCGGCGATGTTTAGAGCATATTGCCGGCAAAGGAAACCATTGTGCACCATCATGGCTCCGCGCCCCTGTCGGCGCGGGTTTTGAGTGGGGAACGGGGCAGGGATTAAGGGCTAAGGACAATGAGCAACCAGGACCATGCCATGACCGCCATCGGCCTGATGAGCGGCACCTCGATGGACGGGGTCGATGCGGCCATGCTCCGCACCGACGGGGTGCGGGCCGAGCCGCTCGGCCCGGCGCTGGAGCGTCCCTATCGCCCTGAGGAGCGCGATCTTCTCAAAGCCGCGATCAAAGCCGCCGCCGGCCTTCAGCGCACCGACCCCCGCCCGGCGGTGATCGGCGAGGCCGCCGCCATGGTGGTCGCTGCCCATGCCGAGGCGGTGGAAAGCCTGCTCGCCAAGGCCGGCACGGCGCGCAGCGAGGTGGATATTGTCGGCTTTCATGGCCAGACCGTGCTGCACCGCCCAGCAGAGGCCTGGACCTGGCAGATCGGCGACGGCGCGGCGCTGGCCGCGGCGACCGGTATCGATGTGGTCAGCCGCTTTCGCCAGGCCGATCTGGCGGCGGGCGGCGAGGGCGCGCCCTTCGCCCCACTCTATCACCAGGCTCTGGCGGCGCGGAGCCGGCTCGCCCCGCCCTGGGCGGTGCTCAATCTGGGCGGGGTCGGCAATGTCACCTATCTGGGCGCCGATGGCCGCCTGCTGGCTTTCGACACCGGGCCGGGCAATGCGCTGATCGACGACTGGATGCTGGCGCGCACCGGCCGGCCCATGGATGAGGACGGCGCCCTGGCGGCGCGCGGGCGGGTCGATCAGGCCGTGTTGGGCGCATTGATGCAAAACGCCTATTTCGGCGCTGCCGCGCCCAAATCCCTCGACCGCAATGATTTCAGCGCCGGGGCCGCGGCGCATCTGTCCGATGCGGACGGCGCCGCCACCCTGGCCGCCTTCACGGTGGAGGCGGTGCGGGCCGCGCTCGATCATCTGCCCCAGGCCCCGCAAAGCTGGGTGGTGTGCGGCGGCGGTCGACATAATGCCCGGCTGATGCGGCTATTGGCGGAGCGGCTGGATGCGAAGGTGATGAGCGCGGAAGCCGCCGGATGGCGCGGCGATGCCATCGAGGCCGAGGCCTTCGCCTTTCTGGCGGTGCGGTCCTTGCGCGGCCTGCCGCTGAGCGAGCCTGGCACCACCGGCGTGCCGGCCCCGCTCACCGGCGGCGTGCTCCACCGGGCGCCGGCGCGTTGAGGCCGTGCTCTACGCAGGTATCGAGAAGTGCTTCAGCGCATAGTCGAACAGCACCTTGGCGCTGTCCGCAACACTCATATTGTCGGTCCGAACGATCAGATCGGCCTGTTCCGGCTCTTCATAGGGAGCGGAAATGCCGGTAAAGTCAGTTATTTCACCAGCGCGGGCGCGTTTATAGAGCCCCTTGGGGTCGCGGCTTTCGCAGGTCTCCAGCGAGGCCTGGACCCACACCTCGCGGAACTGCCCCCGCGCCGCTTGCCGCGCCTTTTCCCGGTCGCTGCGATAGGGCGAGATAAAGGCCGAAATCACGATCAGCCCGATTTCCGCCATCAGCGCCGCCACTTCACCAACCCGGCGGATATTTTCCTCGCGGTCGGCGGCCGAAAAGCCGAGATCGGAATTGAGCCCATGGCGCAGATTGTCCCCGTCGAGCACATAGGCGAAATGCCCCGCCTCGTGCAACTGGCGCTCCAGCTCGATCGCCAGGGTCGATTTGCCCGAGGCCGACAGGCCGGTCAGCCATAGCACGCCGCCCTTCTGTTTCATCCGGGCCTTGCGTTCCTCCGCTGAAACCTGATGCGGCACATAGGTGACATTGGTCGCCCCCTGATGCGATTGCTCTGTGTTGTCGGTGCTCAATTCTCCGCTCCTGATCGTGTTGGCTTGGGTTGTGGTCCGGCTTACTGATTTGCGGATGGAAAGGCAATGAAAAGCCTGCATGTTTCGCATCGTATTGAAGTGAACCAAAAAGCCCGATATCATGACCCTGGTCAAGGCGGGCCGGCCGCAACAGCCGATAAGTAAAGCCGGCAACGGCAAACCGGCGACGATAAATAAGCACAACAGATAAGCACAACAGATAAGAACAACAGGGCGGGTGCATTATGGATCAGATCAATTCGGATAGACCGGACGGGACCGTCGCAGTCACCGGCGGGGCGTCGCCGCTGATCGACCCCCTGGGGCGTAAAATCACCTATATCCGGGTCTCGGTGACCGACAGATGCGATTTTCGCTGTTTTTACTGCATGGGCGAGGACATGGAGTTCCTCAAGCGCAACGAGCTGTTGTCACTCGAGGAACTGGACCGTCTGTGCTCGGCCTTTATCCGGAACGGGGTCGTCAAGATCCGCCTGACCGGGGGCGAGCCGCTGGTGCGGCGCGGCCTGATGTGGCTGGTGCGGCAATTGTCGCGCCATCTGGGCAGCGGCGCTCTGCAGGAGTTGACACTGACAACAAACGGCAGCCAGCTCAGCCGTTTTGCCGACGAACTGGCCGAGTGCGGCGTGAAGCGCATCAATATCTCCATGGACACGCTCGATCCGGAGCAGTTCCGCGAAGTCACCAGGGGCGGCGATCTGGCCAAGGTGCTGGAAGGGGTCAGGGCGGCGCAGGAGGCCGGCCTGAAGATCAAGATCAATACCGTGGCCCTGCGCGGGGTCAATCATGATGAAATCGAGCCGATGATGCTCTGGGCCCATGAGCAGGGCATGGAGATGACCCTGATCGAAACCATGCCGCTGGGGCAGATCGGCGGCAGCCGGGCCGACAATTACCTGCCGCTCAGTGAGGTGCGTGAACAACTGGCGCAAAAATATACCCTGCTCGGCAGCGATCATTGCTCCGGCGGACCGGCCCGTTTCGTCACCATTGCCGAAACCGGCGGCCGGCTCGGCATGATCACCCCGCTCAGCCATACGTTCTGCGAAAGTTGCAACCGGGTGCGCCTGACCAGCACCGGCACCTTGTTCATGTGTCTGGGCCAGGAGGACTCGGCCGATCTGCGCCAGGTGCTGCGCTCGGGCATTGACGATGCCGGGCTGGATGCCGCCCTGCATGAGGCCATTGCCCGCAAGCCAAAGGGCCATGACTTCATTATCGACCGCAGCAAGGACGAGCCGGCCCTCAACCGGCATATGTCGGTCACCGGCGGATAAAAGGCGCAACAGCGCCGCTCAACCGGTCTGCTCCCTGACCCAGGCGGCGAAGGCCTCAGCCCCGCTTTCAACCGGCAGCACCAGCAATGCCGGCGTCTCATAGGGATGCAGCTCCTTTGCCCGCGCCAGCAGGGCCTTTTGGCGCGCGGCGCGGCTTTTGATGATCATCGCGGTTTCCTGCCCCTGCTCCAATGCCCCCCGCCATTGATAAATCGCTTTCATACCGGGGAAAATATTGACGCAGGCGGCCAGTTTCTCGCGCACCAGGGCATTTCCCAGCGCCTCTGCCTGTTCAGGGCTGGCCAATGTGGTATAGACGAGGATGAGACGGTCTTCGGCCATGCCCCACTGTGACGGGACGAGTGAGAAAAGCCAAGCGCATGAAGGAAAAAAAACTCGGTTTTGTGAATAGCGGCACGCCCGAGGCCATTGAGGCCGCGCGCCGGCTCGAGGCCCGCTACGACCATGTCGAGCCCGATGAGGCCGATATCGTCATCGCGCTGGGCGGCGACGGCCTGATGCTGCAATCCCTGCACCGGTTCATGGACCGGGACGTGCCCATTTACGGCATGAATCTGGGCTCGATCGGCTTCCTGATGAACGAGTTCGACGAGGAGGGCCTGCGCGAGCGCCTGGACGGCGCCGAGCAGAGCTGCATTCATCCGCTGCATATGCGGGCCACCGATATCGAAGGCAGGGTGCATGAGGCCCTGGCCATCAACGAGGTTTCGCTGCTGCGCCAGACCCATCAGACCGCCAAGCTCACCATCTCCATCGACGGGCGCCAGCGCATGAGCGAACTGATCTGCGACGGGGTGCTGGTGGCGACACCGGCCGGCAGCACCGCTTATAATCTGTCGGCCCATGGACCGATCCTGCCGATCAACGCGCCCCTGCTGGCCCTGACCCCGCTGAGCCCGTTCCGGCCCCGGCGCTGGCGCGGCGCCCTGCTGCCGCAGCACGCCGTGGTGATGATCGAGATTCAAAGCCCGCAAAGGCGCCCGGTCAGCGCCACCGCTGACACCAAGGAAATCCGCCATGCCGCGAAGGTCGAGATCCGCCAGGATACCAGCCACCGGGCATTGATGCTGTTCGATCAGGGCCACAGCCTGGATGAGCGCATTTTGAACGAGCAATTCCTCTATTAGCGCCAAAACCCGTTGGAATCCTGGGGGTATTTCCCTGCGGGTTCCGCCTGCCGCCGGCCCGGCTTGGTAAGGCCGGGCAATGGCGAAAGACTTTCCTAACCTTGCCGCCGCTTGCCCGCCCGAAAAGCGCCCGTTTAACGTTTTCTCAAATCCTGAACCTTAGTTTGAACATGTGATCCGACCCGGCTGGACGACCGGCCGGGCAGTCGATTTTTATCTGGGATCCAGGGAATGGACAGAAGTGCTTTTGAGGCCCTGAGCTTCGTGGTTGCGGATGATAACGGGCATATGCGCCAGATTCTGCGCGCCATCCTGCATGCGCTGGGCGCCCGCAACATCCGCGACGCCGAAGACGGCGCCAAGGCACTGGAGCTGATCGAAAGCTATATGCCCGATATTCTGATCACCGATCTGAAAATGCCGATTCTCGACGGAATCGAGCTGACCCGGCTGATCCGAAACCCCAAGGGCCGCATGCCGTTTCTGCCGATCATCATGCTGACCGGCTATACCGAGAGATGGCGTATCAATGATGCACGCGATGCCGGCGTCACCGAATTCCTGGCCAAGCCGATTTCGTCCAAGGCTCTGCTCGACCGTATTCAGATGACGGTCGATAATCCGCGCCCCTTCGTGCAGTCGAAGGATTATTTCGGTCCCTGCCGCCGCCGGCAGAATTCCCCGTTCAAGGGGGAGGGGCGGCGGAAATCTGACAATCGTGAGCTGATTAAACTGGCATCGGATCAGCATTATCTGGCAGACTAGGGGCCTTGAGGGCGGGAGAGCGGAGAACAGATCATGGCAGGCAGCGAGAAAAAGACCCGTGCGCAGGTCATCAATCCGCCCAATTTCCTGAAATCCAAGGTGCGGATTACCGGCAGCGGCGATGGCATCGACATGGCGGCTGTCGAACGCGCCGAAAAGGCGATCAGTCATCTGTCGGTGGAATTCGACGGCTGGCTGAGAGACGAGGTTGAGCGGTTGTTCGAAACCCGCAAACGGGTGGATGAAGAGGGCATAACCGGGCAAGCCGGCCAGGATTTCTTCCGGGTGGCGCATGATCTGAAAGGGCAGGCCACCACCTTCGGCTATCCGCTGATCACCGAGACCTGCGCTTCGCTATGCACCATGTTCGACAAATTGGGAAATCTGAATGACCTGCCGGACGATGTCAGCGCCAAGTTCAAGCTGCTGGCCGATCATCATGTCGACACGGTCCGCGCCCTGATGACCCAGAAGGTCAAGGACCGGGAACATCCGGTCGGCGCCAAGCTGGCGATTGAACTGAACTCGGTCACTCAGCAGTTTATTTCAAGATATCTGCCGGAATAAACGGGCCGGCTTACCCCCCGGTTCGCGGTTTCAGGAAGAACTGCCCGAATCGCTGCCCACCGGTGGCTTGCCATGCGCCTGCAACAGCAGGTCCACCGCCTCGGTCCACAGATCATAGCCCTTGCGCCCCTGTTCGGCGCGCAGAAGCTCGAATTGGCGCGCCGATTCCGGTGGCAGTTGAATGCCTTTCTTGACCAGATTGACTTGACGCAGGGCTTGCGGCTGCTTGCGGCGCCGCAATGAGGTGACGTTCGCCAATTCAGGCTGGGGTCCACCGGCATTGACTTTCAGTTTAGCCAGCTTGTCTGCGCTGCTCATCTTTCAATCTCTCCATCTGATAAGCGATCCATACCCATGAATTGGATACATCCTGTTCGGCCGCCTTGTCCCGCGGCCGCCATTCCTGCACGGCTTTACCCTCGATCAGCGAATCCATCATCGCCGCGCGGCGCACGATATGGGTCGGGCAGATCTGCAGCCCGTAGGAATCGAGCTGCGTGGCCGCCGCCTTGTTGATCGAGCTGCCCGGACGGGCCTGGGTCACCACCACACCGGCGGGCGTGTTGGTCGATTCCAGAATCTTCACCGACGGTCCCATGGCTTCGATATCGAGAATTGACGGGCCGCAAGGGATCACCGCGAAATCCGCCAGGCGGGCGGCCTCGACACAGGGCGCCTCGACCCGGGGCATGGTATCGATGATCACCATATTGATGTTCTCACCGCGCAGCGCCAGCATCACATCCGACATGGTCACATCGTTGCGCCACAGCGTGTCCTCATCGGCCTTGATGGTGATCGGTGTCTCCAGGCCCATATTCTCGCGGCGCCGCTCGGCCCATTTGCGCGCCGAGCCTTGCGGATCGATGTCGATAATCGCCACCGGCCCGAAGCCCTGACGTTCGGCTTCAACCGCCCAGTGCAGCGACAAGGTGGTCTTGCCGGCACCGCCCTTCTGCGAAAGAATAGTGAGAACGATCATGCACGCCCCAGCGACTGTGAGAATCTAGAATTCTACGAAAATGTAATTATGTATTCCTCGATTTCTTTAAATTAGTCGAGTCCGGCTTTCTGCGTCAATCAATTAAACCGCTCCGCGGCAGGGCTATTCACAGAAAATCAATATATTAGAGAGGGCTAATAATTATTCCCCGACCGCTCCAGGGGGCGTTCTGACCTGCCGTTAAGGGCGGCAGGGCGGCGGCGCATATGTGGCCTCAATCCCACAACCGGGCGGTTTAATGCCGCACAAACCGCCCGAAACGCATAAAATCATTGACTTGTGGGGCCGGTCGCATATGGTCGCGGTGAATTATTTCTAATGAAGGTTTCAGATTTTCTTTCTGAACTGATCCCACCGAGCCTGGCTTTGAGGCGCGGAAGAGCGGCGGAACTTTTATAATCCAGTCTGATTTTCGTTTGCAGGGGGGCGAGAAGCAGCGGTGTATCCATGATGGATATGTGACCAACTCTTGCCGGAGTCCAACACACTCACAATGTCTTTTACCGATCTCGGCCTTAGCACGAAGGTTCTGTCCGCTATTGAGGGGGCAGGCTATGAACACCCGACTGAAATCCAGAAGTCAGCGATTCCACCTGCCCTTGAGGGCAGGGATGTGCTCGGTCTGGCCCAGACCGGCACTGGTAAGACAGCGGCCTTCGCCCTGCCGATCCTGACCCGGCTGGAAAAGGGCCGTGCGCGGGCGCGCATGCCCCGTTCGCTGATTTTGGAACCGACCCGCGAACTGGCGGCCCAGGTGGCCCAGGCCATCGATATTTACGGCAAGGAGCACAAGCTGACCGTGGTGCTGCTGATCGGCGGCGTCTCCTTCGGCGATCAGGATCGCAAGCTGGATCGCGGCGCCGATATCGTTATCGCCACGCCGGGGCGTCTGCTCGACCATTTCGAGCGCGGCAAGCTGATGTTATCGGCCATCGAAACCCTGGTGGTGGATGAAGCCGACCGCATGCTGGATATGGGCTTCATTCCGGATATCGAGCGCATTTTCAAGCTCACCCCCTTCACGCGCCAGACCCTGTTCTTCTCGGCGACCATGCCTGATGAGATCAATCGCATCACCAGCACCTTTCTGCACAATCCGGTCACCGTCGAGGCCTCCCGGCCAAGCTCGACCGCTGCCACCATTGTACAAAGGCTGTTGCCGGTGCCCTCCAAGCCCGCCGAAAAGCGGGCCGCCTTCCGGTCTTTGCTCAAGGGGCTGGATGTGTCCAATGCCATCGTGTTCTGCAATCGCAAGCGCGATATCGGCGTGCTGGAGCGCTCGATGAAGAAGCACGGCTTCAATGCCGCTTCGCTGCATGGCGATATGGACCAGACGGCGCGCATGGCGGCGCTGGCCGCGTTCCGCGATGGCGGCATCACCTATCTGATCGCCAGCGATGTGGCGGCCCGGGGGCTGGACATTCCCACCGTCAGCCATGTGTTCAATTTCGATGTGCCGTCCCATGCCGAGGATTATGTGCACCGCATCGGCCGCACCGGCCGCGCCGGGCGCGAGGGTCATTCCTTCAGCCTGTGCATGCCGAATGACAGGAAATATGTCGCGGCGATCGAGGCGCTGATCGGTCAGCAAATCGAGCGCATGGGGGCTGAGGATCAGCCGGCCGGCGCCCGGGACGAGAATGTGAGCGAGGCCGAGGAAGAAGCCAGGCCTGCCCGCAAACGCGGCGCCCGCAGCGGCCGCTCGCGCCGTGAAGGCGGCGATAAGGCGCCGGCCGAGGCCAGGACATCGCGCCCCGGCAAGGACGAAAAGCCGCGCGAAAAGCCCAAATCATCCCGTCCCGCCAGGGACGACAAGCCCCGCGATGAGTCCAAGCCG
>PKTQ01000047.1 GCA_002869085.1 Hyphomicrobiales bacterium
CCGGAATATCGTGAACGCCGGCCTCCAGCGCCTCGCCGCGCTGCCAGCGCCGAAAGCTCAGCGGCGCCTCGGCGGCGGTCACCACCGGCAGGCCGGTGACCCAGCCGGCGGCACTGAGCGCCGCCATCAGCGCCCCGGGGTCGAACTCGCTTTTGACCGCATGATAGCCCGCCGCCGCTCCCGGCGCGCGGGGTCCGAGAAACGAGAGGCCGATCCGCGCCGCCGCCTGCCCGGCCGCTTCGCCGCCGCCCGCCTGGAGCGCCCGGCGTCTGGCCATGGCACCCGCCCGCATCGCCTGTTTGGCGCCGGCTATGTCATGGCCACGCTGAATCACTCGTCCTGAACCTGCCTGAGAAAAACCAGATGTCGATTTTGCGGGCCGCCATGGCCGTGGGGTTAAGCTGATCCCGGGAAACCTAGTAAGCTAGGTGGGCGCCAAATGAGAGGAACCACGGTTCCAACCAGCGTCGGCTCCCTTCAGGATCATAAGGCCCCGGGGATATGCGCCCACACGAACCGGGCAGCACCGCAGTCACAATGTAGGCGCTGGCCCGGCCAAAATCCAGAACCCTGTCGGTACGAAATCGAATTTGCATGAGAACCCGGGCAAGCGCTTCAAGATACGTCCAGGCGATTTTGCGCCGGACCTGAGGCAAAACAGCCGCGAACTGACGGAGATGTTTTGTCACAGGATCAAGCAAGAGAGCGCCGGGCATATTACCGATATGTCCAAGCGATTTTGCGCCGGAACCGGGGCAAAACAGCCTCGAGCCTGACGGAGATGTTTTGTCACAGGATCAAGCAAGAGAGCATTGGCGCGTATTCAAGATACGTCCAAGCGATTTTGCGCCGGAACTGGGGCAAAACAGCCCGTCAGGCCCCTTCGGCCAGCAGACCGGCCAAACGCTCCAACCTCTCGGCGGCCTGATCGATCTTCACCGCCAGCGCTTGTTCTTCCTTGCGCGACTGCTCTTTGGCGCCGCGGGTCGAATCCTGTGCGGCGGCGAGATCCTCCTGCAGCTTTTCGATTCGCGTCAGCGCCTCCGACAATCGGTCAGCGATGCTAAGCCCGGCCATCACCAGGGTGCGCGAATCGCCGATCTTGCCGAACGCCCCCTCGATTTCCCGCACCTGCTGGTCGAGAAACCCGGCCAGCTCCCGCAGATGATCTTCCTCGCCATCATTGCAGGCCAGCCGGTAAGGACGCCCGTTGATCTCGATATTCAGTTCCGCCATGTCAAAAGATTCTCCGCCGCTGTTCAGGATGCGTCCAGAATGGTGCGAATGCTGTCCATGGCCGCGTCAAGCCGTTTGCCGGCCTGGCTCTGGATCGTATCCAGCCGCTGGGCGTAATCGCGCATTTCATCGAGCTCCTGGGCCAGCTTGGAGCGGTCCTCGGACAGGGTCCGCACCTCCCCTTCCAGGGTTTCCAGGTTTTTGTCGGTCCGCTCGCGGCGCAGAACCGCCGCCTCGAACCTGTCCAGGGCGCCGTTGAAACGCTCAAGCGATGCATCAAGATTCTGCCCGTCACTCGTCATGGTTCATTCCCCGATCGTCCCCAGCCGCATTTCAATTGTGAAAGAAGATAAAGGCAATTGTCAAACCAGCGTCAACTCTTTTAGTTTGGCGGGCTATAAATCTCCTTATTTGCGTGCTGGATTGCGCATCCGCCCGCCCATTCATTGACCAAGGGGTTTCATGAACACTCATTCTTGCCGACTGGTTCTGTCTTTACCGGATTCGGCCGCGGCGCCGGACCTGCTGGAGCCGCTTCTGGACGGCGGCGACATCGCCGCCCTGCTGCTGCCCGGGGACATGCCCGGCTTTTCCGGTGCGGACCGCAGCCTGTTGCCGGCCATCCAGCAGCGCGGCATTGCCTGCCTGCTGAAGGCCCCCGCGCCCACGCCCCTTCCGCAAGGCTATGACGGCATCATGTTCGGCAAAGACGTTACCCTGGCAGAGCTGCGCGGCGCCCGTGCCGAGCTGGGCAGCGCGGTGATGATCGGCGCCGAATGCGATCTCAGCCGCGACCATGCCATGGTGAAGGGTGAGGCCGGGCTTGACGTGCTGGCCTTTGCCCATGACGGCAGCCCGGAGAAACTGGGGCATTTATGCGAGCTGGTCGCCTGGTGGTCGGAGCTGTTCGTGCTGCCTTCGCTGGTCACGGGCGATATCGGACTTGGCGACGCCGCCGCCCTGATCGAAGCGGGCGCCGATTTCCTTGCCCCGATGGCGCCCTTGTGGAACGCCCCGGCAGGGCCGCAAGCGGCGCTGCGGGCCTATCAGAACCTGGCGGCGGGCGGGCAGCCATCATGACCGGATATCGCCCTCGGCTCGCCGCCGCCCTGCTCGGCGTCATGCTGCTGGCGCCGCCCGGCCTTGAGGCCAGCACACCGAAAGCCGACACGCCGCCAGCCGGCATGTCGGAGGCCGCCAGGGCCTATGCCAGCGGCGATTTCACCACCGCTTTTACCAAGGCGCAGCAGGCCGCCAAAAGAGGCGACGCCGAGGCCCTGCAACTGCTTGGCGCCATGTATCTGCGCGGCGAGGGCGTGAAAAAGGATGAAAAGCAGGCCGTCC
>PKTQ01000329.1 GCA_002869085.1 Hyphomicrobiales bacterium
CTGAAGCGCGGCCGGACGGGCCAGCGCCATCACACCTCCCCTCTCTTTTCTAGGCTGAATTCCGCCCCTGTTGCCTGTAGGATCGGGAACAGGTTCCACTTGCGGCGCCGGGCTGGCGGGCCCGGATCATTGGGGAGAAGCTCAGATGGCCATCGATGAACTGGTTCACCGGATCAGGGAGCTGGAGGAAAAGCTCGACCAGGCGATTGACGAGCGCCGGCAATTGTTCAGCTATGAGGTGCGCAAAAGGCGGGTCAGGTTCGAGCAAGCGGTGCGCCAAAGGCATCGCCAGCTGAAAACCGGCATCTTTCGTTATCTGTTCCGGTCGGGTTTCCTGTCGGTGCTGTTCGCGCCGATGGTCTATGTGCTGATCCTGCCGCTGGTCATTCTCGATATCTTCGTCTCGCTCTATCAGTTCATCTGCTTCCCGGTCTACGGCATCGAAAAGGTCAAGCGGTCCGACTTCATCGTGATCGACCGGCATCAGCTCAGCTATCTCAATGCCATCGAGAAGCTGAACTGCGTTTATTGCGGCTATGCCAACGGCCTGCTGGCCTATAGCCGGATGATTGCCGGACAATCCGAAGCCCATTTCTGCCCGATCAAACATGCCCGGCGCAGCCGGGGGCAGCATGGGCATTATTGGTCGTTCAGCGAATATGGCGATGCCGAGGGCCTGTCGGATAAATGGCGCGATGTCGCGAAGAAGAGCGAGTCCCGGCGCGGCAGATACTGGTTCGGCAGCGGCGAGGATTGAGCCTGCGCCCGGCTCACGTTCCGCGCTGGGTGTCCAGATCCTCGATCAGTTCCTCGAAACTGGCCTGCACCGATTCGGGGTCGGCGCCGGTTGCGGCCTGAAGCTCGGCCAGTTCCAGCTCCGGGTTGAAGGCGGCGCTGAGCGGGGTCGGCGCCACGGCGACAAACTCGCCCTGCTGCCCCAGATCGATGGCCTGGCGCCGGGTGGCGCGCCAGACGGCGAACAGGCAGATCAGGGTGAGGGCAAAGCCGATCGACTGATAAAAGCCTTCGGGGCCGACGAAATCCATCACAAAGGCCGTGGTGGGGGCGCCGAGCGAAGCGCCGAGCCCATTGGCCAGCACCAGGGCGCCGCTGGCGGCGACCATCTGACTGGCGTTGAGATGATCGTTGGTATAGGCGATGCACAGCGAATAGAGCGGCAGGGTGAGGCCGCCGGCCAGGGCGATCAGAAGATAGAGCGCCCCGCCGCGTAAGGCGCTCGCCGACAGGGCGAAAAACACCAGCGCGCCGAGGAAACAGGTCAGCACGATGATCTTGCGGCGGCCGAGCTTGTCCGACAGCCAGCCGATCGGGAATTGCAGCAGGATGGCGCCCAGGATCAGGCAGCCCATGAAAAACGACACCTCCCTGATGCTGAAGCCGGCCCGGGTGGCGAAGACCGCGCCGACGCCGAAAATCGAGCCGCTGGCCATGCCGGACCCGAATATGCCGAACACCCCCAGCGGCGAGACCCGGAACAATTGCATCACGCTGACCGATTCGGTCGATTCGAAGGCCGGGGTCCTGGCGGCGGAGATCAATATGGGAATCACCGCGATGCTGACCAGCACCGAAATGAGAATGAACAGGGTGATGTCCTCGGGGCTGGAAATGTTGAGCATGAACTGGCCGCCGGCCATCCCGCCCAAAGTGATCAGCATATAGAGGCTGAGCAACTGGCCGCGGGTCTCGTTTTCGGCCGCGTCGTTGAGCCAGCTCTCGGTGACGATATAGAGCCCGGCATAGGCAAAGCCGGTGCAGACCCGCATCACCCACCACACCCAGGGATCGATCAACACCAGATGCACCAGGATCGAGACCGAAGCCAGCGAGGCGAGCGCGCCGAAGGTCCGGACATGGCCGACCCGGCGGATGATCTTGGGTACGATGATCGAACCCGCCACCAGGCCAAGAAAATAGCCGGACATCACAAGGCCGGTAACCGAGACGGAAAAGCCCTCGATCATGGCGCGCACGCCGAGCAGCGAGCCCTGCAGCCCGTTACCGAGCATGATGAAGGCCATGCCCAGCAACAAAGCCCAGCTATTGGTAACCACATGGCGCATCGGTCGGGAATCTCACGCGAAGAACGGGATGAAACGGTCCCGACCCTATAGGCCGTGCGGCGGCAAATCTCAATCGATGAATTGCACTGCCGCCCGCCTGTTCATTCGATCAGAATGGCGCGGAAATCATTGACATTGGTATGGGTCGGTCCGGTGATGAGCTGATCGCCCAGGGCTTCGAAGAAACCATGGCCGTTATTGTCGTCAAGCTCGGCCCTGGCCGAGAGCCCGAGACTTGCGGCGCGGGCAAGGCTGTCCGGCCCGCACAGGGCGCCGGCGATCTCCTCGGCGCCGTCGACCCCGTCGGTGTCGCCGGCCAGGGCGTGCACCCCCGGCAGGCCGCCAAGGGCCAGGCACAAAGCGAGCAGAAATTCCACATTGCGCCCGCCGCGCCCAAAGCCTTTCACGGTGACGGTGGTCTCCCCGCCGGAGAGGAGGATGCAGGGCCGGGTGAAGGGCTGGCCGCGGGCGGCGACCTGCCGGGCGATCCC
>PKTQ01000382.1 GCA_002869085.1 Hyphomicrobiales bacterium
CCTCGACATAATCATCGGCGGGATTGAGCAGAATGTCCTCCGGCTTACCGACCTGGGACAGGGCGCCATCCTTCAAAATCGCGATCTTGTCGCCGAGCCACAGATACCCGTCCTCACTCACATCCACGACATGGCTGATCCCGTTCCATTCCCGTACGAGCCGGGCACCCGGCTTCAGGATCGGGGATTTGCTTCGCTCAATGCCCTTGCCAATTTGCTCCAACTGCTTGCGCAACGCAGGTGACAAGCCGCCGATGCAGCGCGCCTGTGCCTCAAAGGCCAGGATACGGCGCAGGAAGGGGGTGCTGAGCCGCTTGGGGGGCTTATCCTCCATCATCTTGGACCACAAAGCGAGAAGCTCACTTCGTTCCATCCCTGCGATCTGATCAACCTTGGTCCTCATGACACACAACCCGGCGTTTTGGTGAGTTTGTACCGATTCTCTTTGCCGGCGGTCCTGGAAGCCACAAGGTCTATGGCATGACCTTCCTTGCGCAACCGGCTGATGGCGGCGCGAACAGAGTGGGGCTGCCAACCTGTTTGCTGGCAAAGCTTTGATATGCCCGCGCCATGGCGTGAACGAATGAGCTTGAGGATCTGCTCTGGCTTGGTGGATGTTCTGGATTGCGTCATCTCATCATCTCCCGTGTTCAGAAGGTCCGGTCCCATACCGGCTCCCTCACCCGGAAAGGCCCGCTACGCAGTTCGGGCTCGCACACATCCACGCTCTTCTCAGGCCAGAAGTCCAGCCGGAAAGAACAGTATTCTATGCTGACAAGGAAGTTTCCACCGAATGCGTATTATCTTATTGTTCTCTGGCCTTGGCGTGGCGATCCAACAGAATCTTCCGACAAGCCTCATCACAAATCCGGGGATCAAGCGCTTCTTCGAGCAAATCATGGAAGAAGCGCTTCAGAGAAGAGCGGGTGGTCGATAGTAAGACTGCAGGTCCTGAGCCACCCATAGCTGGGCCATGCCATGGACCACCATCCTGGATAATGCAAAGAATGTCATACCAGGTCTTGCCGGTGATCTTTCCCTCTCCAATTTCCTCGAAGGATGCTGGCGCGACCACAATCCTGAACTTGGGCTCGATTATATCTTCCCAATCCATACGTTCACCGGTGGTGAGACTCTTCCATAGTCCGTCAAGAATACGGCATTCATTATCCTCACCCTCAAAACAGCCCGGGCTCAGTTCAACTTCTCGCCAAGTATGCGTGCGCTGGTATAGGAAGTCTGCAAAAACAGGACGGCCCCCAATAAAGACCCCCACCTCAAGTGAAGAGGTCATCATGTCAGTCATGTCGTGCCAGATAGAAAGCCATCGAATGGATAGCCTGAGGCGTTTTTCCAGAGGAACATCAGCTTCCTGATAATCAAATAAATCCGCCATAGCCGCTAACTCCTGCATGAATGCGCTCAGAAGCCAATTGCTTCACATTGCGTCTTTATTGCGTCCAGCAAGTCACGGCGGCCGAATGATCACCTATGTTGGGCCCGTGACCGGGCGCTAACCGCATTGAGCCGGGCACGTTCAATAGGCTTGGGATCGATCTGCCCGCTCCTGATCGCGTTGACACATTCAACAAGCCCTTCGAAACGGCTCATGAAGTCCTGTAATGGCGGGAATGTGAACCCACGTGGCGCCCGCTGCCCCAGAGATCGCCATCCTGCACGAACGGATTTGAGCAGTTCCCGTTTCGGGGTTGCTTCATGACGAGCAATTACCATCATCATTTCGGTTTCGTCCAACTGGTATCGTGAAGGCAGGTTGTCATTTATCATAATGGCACAAAGCATCGCTGCCCTTGGAGCCTCGTCACTCACATTCTCAGCAAGGCGCTTGTCGAGAGCATCCTGCATGAGCAGGACATCCCGCATCCGGCAGTTTTCCTCAATCATATCTGCTTCAAACTCGCTCACTGGCCCATCAATCCGGACTCTCTTGCCTTCGCGTATGATGATGTCATCTGGATGGGGAATCGGGTTGGGCAATGGCTTCCCTTCACGGCGGGCCTGCTCGATTTCGGCCCACCATCTCTCCTGATACCTGCGGTATATCTCGTTTTCTTCGGCAATTTCCTCCGCCTCCTCCCGCTCGCACTGCTCCCATTTATCTAGGATGTATCGCTGCGCATAAGGGCTTCCCTTCAAGGCCGTCGCTCCCTGCGCGCGCATCACGGCCTGCTTAAATGGCATCTTATAGGTGCGCCCATTTTCGCGTACCGTCACCATGCGCTCGCCTTCCTCCCTGATCAGAGTATTTATTGATTTGTCACTCGATCTGGTCTTGTCATCCGAGCCGGTCATCGTTCTTTCTCCGCGTTTCCAGTGTATTCAGGTGATGTTGGGGGTGATGGGCATATCCGATTTAGCCGCTGCGCTGGCGGATTGCCGCTCTTCGGTCATGTCCTCAAAACTCTGCCCTGTTGACGCATGGGTCGCTCTTTTGCCTGTGTAACGCTCCCATCGTCTGATGATGGTGTCACAATAGGCAGGGTCAATCTCCAACAGCCGGGCAACCCTGCCGCAGCTCTCGGCTGCAATCAGCGTCGAGCCTGA
>PKTQ01000393.1 GCA_002869085.1 Hyphomicrobiales bacterium
ATATCTTTTTAATAGTGTGATCCATGGGCGTTCATATATTAAATGCAGCCTCCCTAAGGCAGTTCAATCCCCCTCGTGCCAGTTCGATTGGGACTATTTTCCGGGTCTTGAATTTTATACCACTTATTCGTTTGTCTATTTTCCCCGGCATGAGGAAATTCTGGGCAAACTCCAGCGCCTGCTGCAGACATTCATCGATGACGCGGCAGCGTTGAAAAAGGCGGTGGTCAGCGGCCGCTGATCAGGCCGTCGCTAATGAGATTCAGGGCCTCCAATCAGGAGCGGGAGCAACATGTGTTGACCCAACTTAGCTCGCTTGGCTGGTGCCCGCTACAAATCCCCAACCATCCTTTGAGAACCAAGCCTCCGGGATAGCCCGGAGCAGCCGGATTGGCAGGCCGTCGCCTGTCGAAACGCCGCCATGGCGGCGGCCACCGCAGCCCTGTCCACGAAAGCCCCAACTCCGTTGACCAATGAACCCGCCCGCGAGGGCGGCGGGGAAGGGGGCATGGCCGGGCAAATCCTCACAACATGAAGGAACAATCATGAACACAACCACATCACCGGGGTCCGCATTGCCGGGCAACCCCGGCGCGGAACGTGAACCCTTTGCCGCCGGGTCCGCTCTTGCGGGCAACCCGGACACATATACACCCCATGACGGCGCGGAAGGGTCCGCGCCCGAAATGGCAAGCTTTTTCGGCGGCCTTTCCGAAGACAACCGCCGGATTGCTGAAACCAAGGGCTGGGATGATCCCAACAAGATCATCCAGTCCTATGGTGAGCTGGAAAGCCATCTTGGACGGACGCTGAATGTGCCTGATGAAGGCGCCTCGGCCGAGGACTGGGACCGGCTTTATGCCCGTTTGGGGCGCCCGGACAGCGCCGAAGACTATGATTTCGGCCTGCCCGAGAACCTGCCCGAGGACTTTCCCTATGATGGGGAAAGCGCCAGGGCCTTTGCCTCCTGGGCGCATGAGGCGGGTCTTAACCCGGCTCAGGCCCAAACCCTCCACGACCATTATGTGCGCCATCAGGCCCAGACGCTGGACGATTTTCACGCCGGCAACGCACGCCGCGAAGGCGAAGCCTATAGGGCGCTGACACAGGCATGGGGGCCCGAGGGCAGCGAAGCCTTTGCCCGCAACGCCGCCATGGCCAATGCGGCCATGCGCGACGCGGGCGAGGCGCGGGAGGCAATGATATCCGCCGGTCTCATGGCGGAGGATGGCGGGGTGCGCGATGCGCGCCTCGCCCTCTGGTTCGCCAAGCTGGGCGAGCGCTTCTTCTCCGAAGATACGCTCGACGGCGGCGGGGCAGGGGACTGGAGCGACAATCCTTTCGCGGAACAGACCCTCAACGCCACCCGGCAGGCACAGCTCATCAAATCCGACCCGGACACCGCAATCTCCTATATGCGCGCCGCGGGCCTCGCCAATAGCGACCCGCAAATGCGCCAGGCCCGGCAAAACAGACGCTAACGGCCTGACCGCATGGGGGATTGCCAGCCAGATTGAAAGGTAAACTTCATGGCAACCACACAAATCTCCAATCTCATCGAACCCAGTACCTATCTCAAATATGGCCGCGAGGCGAAACCGGAAATGCTGGTGCTGCTGGAAGCAGCCGGCATTCTCGCCCCGCCGCCCGAGGAGGTCTCCAGCCAGCTCGCCGCCGGCGGGCGCACCATCGACATGCCGTTCTGGCAGCCGCTGAGCCGCACCGATCCCGACATCATGGATGACAGCGCCACCGACGCCACCCCCGACGGCATGACCGGGGCCAAGACCCGCGCCATCAAGCACTATTGGCACAAGGGCTGGTCCCAGCGCGACATGTCGGGCGTCATCACCACCGGCAACCCCAAAGACCCGCTGCAGGCCCTGGCCAGCGAGCACGAGAATTACTGGGCCTATGTCAAGCATGCCCATATCATCTACTCGCTGCAGGGGGTGCTGGCCGACAATGCCGCCAATGATTCCGGCGACATGATCTATTCGGCCTATTCCGATGTCGCCAGCCCCGGCGCCGCCAACAAGATCAGTCCCGCCGCCATCAACCGTGCCCGGCTGACCCTGGGCGACCACCTCAACGAGGTCGGCGCCATGTCGGTGCACTCGAAGGTCTATGGCGACATGCTCGACCAGGAAGCGATCGACTTCGTGCAGCCCTCGGGCCTGAAGTTCAGGATCCCGAGCTTCGCCGGCATCAATGTGCTGGTGTCGGATTACATGCCGGTCACCAGCGGCGCCAATTCGGACAAATACACCTGCTATCTCTATGGCAAGGGTGCGTTCGGGTTTGAGGAGCACTTCCCCGACATGGCGGTCGAGGTCGAGCGCAAACAGAGCACCGGCAAGGGCGGCGGCGAGACCATCCTGCATAACCGCCGCCATGTGCTGCTGCACCCGATCGGCTTCGACTTCACCGGCTCCAGCGTGGCTTCCACCTCGCCCAGCGCGGCCGAGCTGAAACTGGCCGCCAATTGGGACCGCAAATATGAGCGCAAAAACTGCCGCATCGCCCAGCTTGACGTGAACTAGGCGCCAAGGCGG
>PKTQ01000392.1 GCA_002869085.1 Hyphomicrobiales bacterium
CCGGGGCGAGCTCGCGGCCCATCCAGCCGAGGCGGTCCAGCACATCACCGCCGTAAGCGCCGAAGCGCAGCACCTTGCCGAGGCCTTCGTTGAAATTGCAAAAAGCGCGGCGGCCAGTGGTTTCATCGCGCACGATCCATACCGGCATGGACGGGCTGATCACTCCGGCCATGGGGCCGACGGCCCCGAAATGATGACAGGGGGCCAGTTCGGCCTCGCCGCGCCCCATCATCTCGCGCGCCTCCTCGGGCGATTTGGCCCAGCCTTCAAACATCATCGCGCCCATGACGGCGCCCTGTTGGGGCCCGCACATGTTTTCCCAGGCGATGGGCGGGCCGGAATGCAGGATCAGCCGGCCATCCATGCCGGGAATGACATCGGCGGCCGTGCCGACCCCTTCCAGCACCGGATTGGCTTCCAGATAGCGGGCAAAGGCGGTTTCATTGGCCGCTTCGATGGCGGGGTGACGGGTCAGTTCCGCCAATTGCCAGGCCAGCCCGGCCTCGCCGCCGGCCGGAGGCTGCCAGGCGCAGGGGCTCACCGCGAAGCCGGCATCCGACAGGGGCTCGGCGAATTTGCCCAGGCCGACATTGATGACATTGAGGGGTTCGGACAGGATGTTGCTCATTTCAACCTCCGCTGGACAACCAGAAGCGCCAGGATGGCCGCCTCGGCATTGCTGGCGCACAGGGTGACGTTCAGGGCTTCCAGGCTGGCTTGTTGCCGGGCAAAATTCTGCGGGTCGGCATCGGTGCCGCAGATCGAGGCGATGAACACCGGCAGATTGTCCGGGTTTGCGGCGCGGGCGCCGGCAATCGCTCCGGCCAGAGCGCCGGCCGGGTCCTCATGGGCGCCGTAACCCAGCACAACATCGAGCAGAATCACCGCCGTTTCCGGGTCTTGGATTTCCTGCAGCAGGCGTTCATTGCGGGTGTCGGGCTCGATCATCGGATGGGGCTTGCCCCGGGTGAAGACATCATCGCCGAGATCGATCAGCGTGTGGGCGGTGCTGGTGAAGGGCGAGACCAGTTTTTGCACCCTGCCGGTGGGGCTGTTGGCGTAAAGGTCGCCGAGATGGTCCTGAAGCAAAAGCTGGGCCTCATAACAGAAGGTGCCGCCGGTAAAAAGGCCGCGCAGGTAACGCTGCTGCGGTGTCAGGTTCTGCGCCAGCGCCTCAGCGCGGGCGATCAGGCGCTCATCGTCCGGTCCGGCGCTGTGAAAGCCGGGCGGCGCGCCTGTCTCCAGGGCGATGGCGATATGGGCCGCCTCCTCCAGGGTGCGGGCGGGGTGGAGGCCCTGGCCGGTCATCCGCGCCGGGTCGGCGCCAAGGAAATTGACGACGATCGGCTTGCCGGTCCCGGCGGCGGCGTCCAGAACTTTGCGCGCCACCTCCTCGGACGGGGGTTTGGAGATCAGCACGATCACCCTGGTTTCCGGATCCTCGCCGAGCGCCCGTAGGCCGGCCAGCATGGTCAGGCCGCCGACTTGGCCAGACAGATCGCGTCCGCCAGTGCCGATGGCGTGGCTGACGCCGCCGCCGAGCCGGTCGATCAGGCAGCTCACCTGCTGTATGCCGGTGCCGGAGGCGCCGACAATGCCGATGGCGCCGGTGCGGACCTTGT
Source organism: Hyphomicrobiales bacterium (assembly GCA_002869085.1). Taxonomy (GTDB): domain Bacteria; phylum Pseudomonadota; class Alphaproteobacteria; order Rhizobiales; family BM303; genus BM303. The sequence continues at coordinate 1,623 of PKTQ01000392.1, forward strand.
TGGCAAAGGCCAGCGGCGCGCCGCCGATAATGGCGGTGCCGCAATCGGGCCCCATGACCAGCAGATCGCGGGAGGCCGCGAATTGCTTCAGGGCGATTTCCTGATCGAGCGGCACATTGTCGGAAAACAGCATCACATTCAGCCCGGCGCGCAGGGCCTTCATGGCTTCGGCGCCGGCAAATTCGCCGGGGGTGGAAATGAGGGCGAGATTGGCCTCGGGCGCCTCATCGAGGGCGCCGAGCAGCGAGGTGGGGGGCGGGCGGCGGTCCTCGCCGTCCCCGGTGCTCTCTTGCGGGGTGAGGGCGGCTTCCGCCGCGGCAAAGGCCGCGTCAAGCGCCGCCTCCTCGCCCCTGATCACCAGCACCAGATCGCTGGGCCTGGTGTTGGGCCGGGCCTCGATGAGGCCGCTTTCGGTTAGCAGGTCCATATTGGCCGGGGTGCCCATCAGGGCCGAGGCCTGCTCGATGCCCGGCAGGTCGGCGAGGCCGGCCGAAATGCGCATCAGGGCAACTGAATCCTGATAGATATTCTGGTATATGCGGGTTGTGGTGGTCATCTAAGTTCTCATATTCAGCCGGCGGCCCGAAGGGGCCGGGCAGGATGGATGCAATCTGGTCGTTCAAATGCCCGCAGGCCGGACAGCAGGCCCCGGGCGCCGTCGCAGCCGGAACTCGCGCCGATGGCGATGGCCCGGCTGAGGGCGCGTTGCAACGGCGCGGGCGCGGCGCCCTGCATCAGGGCCTGGCGCAATTCGGCCAATGGCCGCTGGAAGGCGCCACCAAGCGCATCGCCCAGAAGAGCGCGGCTGACCAGGGGGGTGGCCGGCAATAAGGGCGATGCGGTCTGGCGCAGGGCGGCAAGCAGGGGATGGTGCAATCCGTGCAGGGCGCAGCAGAGC
>PKTQ01000026.1 GCA_002869085.1 Hyphomicrobiales bacterium
GGCGCCACCAGCATCAGCCCCAGCTGTGCCGCCAGGCGCTGGGCGCCGGCCTTGATCACGAAGGTTTCCTCGGTGCAGGTGAGACCGGCGAGATAGAACAGCACCGGAAATTTCCGCCCCGCATCGCCGGGCGGCGTGAAGACCGCAAAGCGCATGGGGCCGTTGCAGGCTTCGGACGGAAAGCGATAAAAGCCCTGCACGCCGTCAAAACAGCGCTGCTCGCTCAGCACTTCAAAGTCACTCATTGGCTGTTCATTCCTTGAGGGTTGATGATGATGGAGCGCTAATACAGCACCACAGAGCGGATCGACTTGCCTTCATGCATCAGATCGAAGGCGCTGTTGATCTTGTCCAGCGGCATGGTGTGGGTAATGAGATCGTCGATATTGATCTTGCCGTTCATATACCAGTCGACGATTTTCGGCACATCGGTGCGCCCGCGCGCGCCGCCAAAGGCGGTGCCGCGCCAGACCCGGCCGGTGACCAACTGGAACGGGCGGGTGGCGATCTCCTGCCCGGCGCCGGCGACGCCGATGATGATGCTTTCCCCCCAGCCCTTGTGGCAGCATTCAAGCGCCATGCGCATGGTCTTCACATTGCCGATGCATTCGAAGCTGTAATCGGCGCCGCCATTGGTCAGCTCAACCAGGTGGCCCACCAGATCGCCGTCGATTTCGCTCGGATTGACGAAATGGGTCATGCCGAACTGCTCGGCGATGGCCTTGCGCTCCGGATTGAGATCGACCCCGACAATCATGTCGGCGCCGACAAGGCGCGCGCCCTGGATAACATTGAGGCCGATACCGCCCAGCCCGAACACCACCACATTGGAGCCGGGCTCGACCTTGGCATCAAAAGCCACCGCGCCGACCCCGGTGGTGACGCCGCAGCCGATATAGCAGATCTTGTCGAAGGGGGCGTCATGGCGCACCTTGGCAAGCGCGATTTCCGGCATCACGGTGTAATTGGAAAAGGTCGAACAGCCCATATAGTGCAAGACCTGCTTGCCCTTATAGGAAAAGCGGCTGGTGCCGTCCGGCATCAGGCCCTTGCCTTGCGTTTCGCGGATCGACTGGCACAGATTGGTCTTGGGGTGCAGGCAATAATCGCATTCGCGGCATTCCGGCGTATAAAGCGGGATCACATGATCGCCCGGCCGCACCGAGGTGACGCCGGGGCCAATCTCGCGCACAATGCCGGCGCCCTCATGGCCGAGCACCGCCGGAAACAAGCCTTCGGGATCGTCGCCGGACAGGGTGAAGGCATCGGTATGGCAGATGCCGGTGGCCTTGATCTCGACCAGCACCTCGCCGGCTTTCGGCCCCTCAAGATCAAGCTCGACGATTTCCAGCGGCTGACCGGCTTCAAAGGCGACGGCGGCTTGTGTTTTCATGGTTCATGAACTCCCTTGTTCTGTTGTGCCGGGATGGTCTGCCGAATTCCCGTTGCAAATGTTTGCCCAATAATAATGATTCCAAACGATATCGAAACCGCTTTTTCCCGCTTGGCCCGGGTCACCCCCCTGCCCGTACCGGCGATGGCATTCCAGGCTCCACTTATCCGTCAATTGCCGACGGCCACGCTTCTGGCATCGGCGATCAATTCGTCCACATTGTCCCCGGTCAGGCTGTTCAGGAAGGCGACCAGCGCGCTCTTTTCCTCACCGTTCAGCCCCAGGGGGCGGATGGCCGGGTCGAGACCGGGATTGGCATGGCCGCCCCGGTCGTAAAACGCCACCACCGCCTTGAGGCTGGGCAGCGAGCCGTCATGCATATAGGGCGCGGTCAGGGCGACATTGCGCAGCATCGGGGTTTTATACTTATAGAGGTCTTCGGCCTTGTCGGTCACCTCGATGCGGCCGAAATCCTTGATCGGGGCATGGCCGATCGTGTTGAGGGTGCGGCGCGGCATCTCCACCTTCACCCCGGGTGAAATCTCGATTTCGATCGGCGGCCCGTCCGGTGCGGCGGCCTGGTCCCTGGCGATGCCGATGCCGGTATTGTGCAGCCCATGATCGGTGAACAGTGCGTGCTTATCCCCGATAAGGTGGCAGGCATTGCAGCCGGCCTTGCCGGTAAACAGCTGGTAGCCCTTGGCGGCGAGCGGGCTGATGGCGTCTTTGCGCCGACCATAAAACCAGCGGTCGAAGGGGGAATTGCCGGAAACGAGACTGCGCTCATAGCTGGCGAGAGCCCAGCCCAGATTGCGCACATCAGGCCCGGCGCCGAAAGCGGCCTTGAACAGAGCCGGGTAGTCGTCGAGACGGCGAATCCTGGCCAGCAGCCAGCCGACCGATGGGTTGGCCATTTCGTTGCGCGCCAGCAACGGCCCGTAAATCTGGGTTTCCAGCGCGGGATCGCGCGCATCGTGAAACAGGGAACGGGCATAGGCCACATTGAAGATGCTCGGCGCGTTGCGCCGGCCGCTGCGCCCCTCGACACCGATCGCGGTCGCGAGCTCGTTGCTGGTGAAGCCCTGCTCGGGCACATGGCACATGGCGCAGGAC
>PKTQ01000413.1 GCA_002869085.1 Hyphomicrobiales bacterium
GGGCTTTTCGGTGCTGGAGGTGATCAAGGCGGTGGAAAAGGCCGCCGGCCACGCCTTCGACGTGCGCATGTCGGGCCGGCGCGCCGGCGATCCGGCCGCTATCGTCGCCGGAGCCAAAGCGGTGCACGAAGTGCTCGGCTGGCAACCCAAGCTCAATGATCTCGACACCATTGTGCGCCATGCCTATGACTGGGAAAGCCGCATCCTCGAGCAGGAGAAAAAGCACCAGGCCTGAACGAAAAGCCGTTTTGGCCATTGACCCTGTCGCCGCAAGCCCGTTACTTATAATTAATCATAAGTCACGGGTTACAGGCAGACAGGTATTTCAGCGTGGACAGGCAGCAGATCGAGGCAGCGTTCTCACCGCCATTTGAAATCATCGGCCCCCGGCGCCCGCAGAGCCCGCTCATATTCAACGCGCCCCATAGCGGGCGGGTCTATCCCAAGGCCTTTCAGGAACGCTCCTGTCTCGGCGGCAAGGCCCTGCGCCGCTCCGAGGACGCCTTTGTCGACGAATTATTCGCCCCGGCGGCGGCCTCGGCCACCCTGCTCTGCGCCCGTTTTCCGCGCGCTTTTCTCGATGTCAATCGCGAACCCTATGAGCTCGACCCGGCGCTGATCGAAGGCAGCCTGCCAGAAACCGCCAACACAGGCTCCCAGAGCGTGGCCTTCGGCCTCGGCACCGTGCCGCGCATCGTTGCCGAGGGCATGAGCATCTATGCCGGCAAACTCAGCCTGAGCGAGGTCGAGCACCGGCTCGACTGTCTGTATCACCCCTATCACCGCCGGCTCGCCGAGCTGATCGAGACGACCCAGGGCCGGTTCGGCCATGCGGTGCTGATCGACTGCCATTCCATGCCTTCGGCGCGCTCGCTCGGCGGCGCGGCCTCGCGGCCCGACTTCATCATCGGCGACATGAACGGCAAGTCCTGCGACAAGCGCCTGTCGGACGCGGCCGAGCGCTGCCTGTCGGCCAGGGGCTATGCGGTCACTCGCAACAACCCCTATGCCGGCGGCTATATCACCCGCAATTACGGCCAGCCGCATAATGGCGTGCATACGCTGCAGATCGAGATCAACCGCGCGCTCTATATGAACGAACGCGCCATCGTCAAACATCAGGGCTTTGTCCACCTCGCCGAATCCCTGAAGGACTTCATCGCCGAGATGCAGGACATCGCCTGGCAGATCGGCGACCAGGGACGCATCGCCGCCGAATAGTGCCCGGCTCCCATCAAGAAACTTGCCAAACACCTGCAATCCCGTGCACCATGCGGGCGGCGAGCGAACAACGAATAAGAATATCAGGCCCTACCCGATGGAACCCAGCATATTCAGGTTTATCTGGCATTACTCCAAGCGCCAGCAACTCATCCTGCTGCTGATCACCGCCCTGTCCTTTCCATTCCTCTATTTCTCGCTCGACCTGCCCAAGACCATCATCAACCAGGCCATTGGCGGGCGCGATTTTCCCAAGGTCATTCTTGGCATCGAACTGGGACAGATTCAGTTCCTGATGATGCTGTGCATGCTGTTTCTGATGCTGGTGCTGATCAATGGCGGCTTCAAGCTGTGGATCAACATCTATCGCGGCGCGCTTGGCGAGCGCATGCTCAGGCGGCTGCGCTATATTCTGTTCTCCCGCATCCTGCGTTTCCCGATGCCGCAGTTCAACAAGACCTCCCAGGGCGAGATCATTTCCATGATCGTCTCGGAGGTGGAACCGCTCGGCGGCTATATCGGCGAATCCGTGTCGCTGCCCGCCTTCCAGGGCGGCACGCTGATCACCATTCTGGCCTTCATCATGGTTCAGGATCCGTTCCTGGGGGTGGCGGCGATCGCCCTCTATCCGGTGCAGATGTATGTGATCCCCAAGCTGCAGAAGCGGGTCAACATGCTGGCCAAACAGCGCGTGCAGTCGGCGCGGCGCCTGTCCGAGCGCATCGGTGAGAGCGTATCGGGCATCCAGGAGGCGCATATCCATGACACCTCCGCCTATGAGCGCGCCCATATCACCAGTTGGCTGGGGCGCATCTATGCCATCCGCTACAAGATCTACAAGCGCAAATTCTTCATCAAGTTCCTGAACAATTTGCTCAATCAATTGACCCCGTTCTTCTTCTATTCCCTGGGCGGTGTGCTGGTGATCAAGGGCAATCTCAGCTTCGGCGCCCTGGTCGCCGTCATCGCCGCCTATAAGGACCTCGCCCCGCCCTGGAACGAATTGCTCAAGCATTACCAGATCGCCATGGACGCCAAGATCAAATATGAGCAGCTTGAGGAGCAGTTCCGCCCTGAGGGCATGCTGGACGAAGCCCATCAGCTCGAGCCGCCGGCCACCCTTACCCCCTTATCGGGCAATTTCGAGGCCTCGAATGTGGTGGTCGAGGACGACACCGGCTACAGGGTGCTGGACGGGCTGAACGTGCATTTTCCGCTCGGCGGCGCCGTGGCGCTGATGGGGGCGGCGGATTCGGGCCGCGATGAGCTGGTGCGCCTGCTGCCGCGCCTCGCCGTGCCGGATCAGGGCACCGTGCGCCTGGGCGGCCATGACGCCGCCGGCCTGCACGAGGCGGTCATCGCCGCCAGCATCTCCTATGTGGATCAGAACGCCTATATTTTCAGCGGCAGCATCCGCGACAATATCCTCTATGGCATGCATCACCGGCCGGTCGGGGACCGCGCCTATGAGGGCGCCGAGGCCGAGATCCGGGCCCAGTTCATCAGCGAGGCGCGCCAATCCGGCAACAGCATCGATGACCTTTCCGCCGACTGGATCGATTTCGACCATCTCGGCATCGCCCCCGAGCAGATCAATGATTTCCTGCATGATATTCTGAAACTGGCCGGCCTGGAGGAGGATATCACCGAGTTTGGCCTCAAATCGCGCCTCGACCCGGCCGAGCGTCCGGATATCGCGGAGCGCCTGCTGGAGGCCCGCCTGCAATTGCGCGACCGCCTGCAGAGCCCGCAATATGCCTCGCTGGTCGAGACCTTCGACAAGTCGCGCTTTAATGAGAATCTCTCGGTCGGCGAAAACATCCTGATGGGCCGCCCGCTCAACCAGCATTTCGATTTCAGCGATCTGGGCGCCAATGATTATATGCTGTCGGTGCTGAAGAAAACCGGCATGGAAGACTGGTTCTTAGAAACCGGCCTCAAAGTGGCCGAAACCATGGTCGAGCTGTTTCAGGACCTGCCGCCGGGGCATGAGTTTTTCGAGCGCTTCAGCTTCATCGAATCGTCCGAACTGCCCGATTTCCAGCTCATTCTGCGCAAGGCCGACGGCAAGGGGCTCGGCAAATTGTCGGCCGAGGAGCAGGCCCGCCTGCGCAGCCTGACCTTCATGCTCACCCCGGCCCGGCACCGGCTGGACCTGGTGAATGACGAAATCCGCCAGAAAATCCTCGGTTGCCGCGGCGAATTCGCCGGCGGCCTGCCCGAGGATATGCGCGATGCGGTCGAGTTCTATGACGAAACCGCCTATAGCGCCACCGCCTCGGTGCAGGAGAATATCCTGTTCGGCAAGATCGCCCATGGCCGCGCTCGCGCCCAGCAGGCCATCGGCGCGCTGATCTCCGAAATCATCGAGGCCAACGATCTGGGCGAGATCATTTTCGAACTCGGGCTCGACATGCAGGCCGGCGTGGCCGGCGGCCGCCTGTCGGCGGTGCAGAAACAAAAGCTCAGCCTGGCCCGCTCCCTGGTCAAGAAACCGGCCACCCTGGTGCTGAACAATCCGCTCAGCGCCCTCGACCCGGCCTCGGCGGAACGGATNGATCAAGTCATCACCCTCAGCAAGGGCCGGCTCGAAAGCCGCCGGGACACCATGGCCGAAGGAGAGGAAGCATCATGAATCTGGAAAAAACCGCCCGCGCTCTGAAATCCATCCCGCTCTTCGCCAATCTGGAGCCTTCGCGGCTGAAACTGCTGGCCTTTGCCAGCGACCGGCTCACCTTCGAGGACAATGAGGAGGTCTGCCATATGGGCGAGCCTGCCGATTCGGCCTATTTCATCGAGGAGGGCCGGGTTGATGTCACCATCGAGCAGGGCAACGACACCGTCAAGCTGGCCGAGCTCGGCAGTGGCGAGCTGTTTGGCGAGATGGGGCTTTTCCTGAGCACCGGCCGCACCGCCACCATCACCGCCCATGGCCCGCTGACGGTGATGAAGATCGACGGGGATCTGTTTCTCAACATGGTGACCCAGAACCCGGAAGCCGCGCTCGGGGTGATGAAATCCCTCAGCCAGCGCATCGCCGACACCAGCGCCCGCATGGCCCGGAACAACAAATAGCGCCAGGCGCTCGCCCGCCGCCCCGGCCGCAGCATTTGCTTTCCCCTCATCGTCATCCCGGACTTGATCCGGGATCCATGATGCTTCAGCGATCTGGTGAAGTATGGTCAATGGATAGGAACTGGATTCCAGCTTTCGCTGGAATGACGGTTGAGCAAGTGGGGCCCGCTGCCCCGGACGGCTACCTTGAGACATACTCCCTCTCGTGCCCGGGCGGGGGAGCGGGCATGATCGGCAGACAGCTTAAGAGGCGACCGCAACGCACCCCCGCTCAGGGACAAATCCTTGGACCTGAGCGGCAAGCCCGACCGGGCGTCGGCCGGTCAGGCCGCCCCGCCGGAGGCCCGAGCGCAGCGAGGAATAGCCGCGAGGCAAATAGAAGACCTCTTCTTGCAAGAACCAGCTCAGCCCTTGTCTTCTTCCTCGGCTTCGGTCTCGGCGGCCTCAAGGTCACGCGCGCCCGAATCGGTCTCTTCCAGAGCTTCGTCCTCGCTCAGCTCTTCTTCGGCTTCGCGGGCCAGGTCCTCGTCTTCGAAGGCTTCCTCGACGGTGAAGGCGCTGTCCTCGTCGTCGAACTGGTCGAGGGTCACATCTTCGCCGCGCGCCTGGCGCACCGCCTCGTCCTCGGTGCGCGCCACATTGATGATCACGCCGCAGGTGACTTCCGGATGCAGGGAAATGGTCACCGAGGCCAGACCCAGGGTCTTGATCGGGTGGTCGCGGACAATCTGGTTCCGGGTGACCGAAAAGCCCCCTTCCGTCACCAGCCCGGCGATGTCGCGATTGGTGACCGAGCCATAAAGCTGGCCGCTGTCGCCGGCCTGGCGGATGGCGATGAATGTCTGGCCTTCCAGCTTTTCGGCCAGCGCCTCGGCTTCCGATTTCAGCTCCAGGTTACGGGCTTCAAGCTGGGCGCGCTGTTCGTCGAAGCGGGCCATATTATGCTTGTTGGCGCGCAGGGCTTTGCCCTGGGGCAGCAGGAAGTTGCGGGCAAAACCGTCCTTGACGGTGACCACGTCGCCCATCTGGCCCAGCTTGGCGATGCGCTCGAGGAGAATGACTTGCATGTTGAGTTCCTTTCGTGAGGGAGTAAGTTTCAGGTGCCGGAATCCGGCGGGTTTTCGGGGCGGGCCAGACGGGCCCGCAATTTGAACACCGGCTCGCCCATGGCGATCACCGCCAGGATGAGCAGCGGCCAGCTCAGTAGGAAAATGGCGGTATAGATGCCGGTCAGGATGAAGGGCCGGCTGTCCCGGTAACGGCTGATCTGATGCATGATCGCCAGCCCCATCAGGCCATAGGCCATCAGGCCCGTCGCCGCGACCGGCAGCGCCATATCGCCCATCAGGCCGGGCACGAAGGCCAGCGCCATCGCCGCCGGCAGCACGAAATGATAGCGGGCCGGAAAATCCAGCGCCGGTATATCGGGCCAATTGCGCCGAAGCTGGCCGGCGATGCGCAGGATGCGCCCCGCCGCCCACAGATTGATCAGCATGGCGATCATCCACAATTGCGCCCATCCCGGAAGCACCAGCACGCTGAGCCGGCCGGCCAGCGCCTTGACCTGCGCCGCATCGGGGGCTTGTCCGGACGGCGAGGCGGCGATGACCGCGTTGAGGATCTGGGTGATCTGCTCTTGAATGGCCGCTTTCAGTGCAAGATCCGCCAGATTCGCGTAGAGCAGCATCGCGCAGGCCAGACCGGCGCCAATCAATCCGGTCCAGATCACCAGCCGGCCGGGCGGATAAAACTCCGCCTCGCCCGAGGCGCCGCGGCGCGACAGCAGTGCGAGCCGCCCCAGCCAGGCCGCGGGCAGCACCACTGAAATCAGCATTAAGAATGCGAGTTTGGCGTTGAGGAGAATGCCGACCAGCACCGTGGCGGTCAGCGCGGCGGCCGCCCCCGACAGCGATCCCCAGCCGAGCCCGGCCAGCAACAGCGGCAGCGGCGCCAGCAAATAGAGCAGCACCCCCGGCATCGAACCGGTGGCCAGCGAGGCAAACAGCAGGCCCGAAACCGCGCCCGCGCCGCATCCGATAAGGAGGAGATATGCCATCATGTCAGCTGTCCCGCGTAAAAGCGGTTAGAGGCGGGTGTTACGCCGCCCCAACCTGTAAAGCCGTCAAACCGGCTTTGAACGTCCGGTTATTTGACCAGATAGGGCAAAAGGCCCAGAAAACGCGCCCGCTTGATAGCCCGGGCCAGTTCGCGCTGCTTCTTGACCGAAACCGCGGTGATGCGGCTCGGCACGATCTTGCCGCGCTCCGAGACGTAACGCTGCAGCAGACGCACATCCTTATAGTCGATTTTCGGCGCATTATCGCCGGAGAAGGGGCAGGTCTTGCGGCGGCGGAAAAACGGACGGCGGGCCGGTGATGATGATGCATTCATGATTTTTCCTCCTCGGACTTGTCGCCGTCATTGCTTTGTGGGCGCGCGTCACGGCGCGGGCGGTCGTTCCGATCGCCGCGATCGCCGCGATCGCCGCCGCGCGGGCGCCGCTCGTCGCGCTCGCGCTGCTTGCGCATCATCGCCGAGGGTTCGGTTTCATGGGCCTCGACCCGCAGGGTCAGGAAGCGCAGCACATCGTCATTCAGACGCATCTGCCGTTCCATCTCGGCCACCGCCTCATGCGGCGCATCGATATTCATCAGCGAATAATGCGCCTTGCGGTTCTTCTTCACCCGGTAGGCGATCGGTTTCAGACCCCAATATTCGGTCTTGCCGACGGTGCCGCCGCCTTGCTCGATAATGGATTTGAGATTGTCCGTCATGCTGTCCACCTGCTGGGTGGAAATGTCCTGACGGGCCATGAAGACATGCTCGTATAAGGGCATGGTTGAGCCTTTCATCTTTTTGAGCCGCTCCGGCGCAAAGCCCCTCCCGGACCATTGTCAAAGGCCCATGACAGGAACACCAAAAGAGCGAAGACACGGGAAGTCGCGGGAGTTTCGGCCCGCACCCTGCGGCTTTCAGCACCGCATGGCTCTTCCGTTCAGCCTTCAGCCGGAGCCTGAACTCGAGTCAGTGGCATATAAACAAGATGCCGCCGCGCCGCAAGTGAATATTTGATCCGGCCCGCCCGCGCCGCCGCTTATTTCGGCAGCACCAGCGGATAGGCTTTGTTCCGCGCCCATTCGACCATCGAGCCGTCATAGAGCCTGGCCTCGGTATTGCCGAGCAATTCATGAGCCACGAACCAGTTCAGCGAGGCCCGGTTGCCGGTATGGCAATAGGCGATCTGCGGGCCGGTGGTGGGGATGCCGGCTTTTTCGAACAGGGCCTTCAGGGCGCCCCGGTCCGGCAGGGCGCCCGATTTGGGGCTGGTGAGGGTGTAATGGGGCATCAGCTTCGCCCCCGGCACCGCGCCGGGGCGCTCGCCGCGGCCGAACAATTTGCCGCTATATTCCTTGGGCGAGCGCGCATCGACGATCGAGCTTCCCGCTTCGATCGCCGCCAGCACGTCCTTAGCGCCGGCAATCACGCTCGGGTCCGGCTTGGCCTTATAGGTTTTGGCCGCCGGGCGCTCATTGCCATTGGCCAGCGGATAGCGCTTGTTGAGGGCATAATCGATCAGCCCGCCATTGAGGATCGAGATATCCCGGTGCCCCATGGCCTTGAACGACCAGTAGATCCGTGTCGCCACCGACAAATCGCTGGCCGACTGGCCGACCGGGGTCAGTACCACATGGGTGTCCGCGTCGATGCCGAGGCTGCCGATCAGCTTTTCCAGATAGGCGGTGCCCGGAAGCTGCGCCGGCACGCCCTCCGCCGAGGTTTTGCGCCACTGGCCGTAATCGGTGCCGGCGGCGCCGGGCACATGCGCCCGCACGAAGCCCTTCTCACCCTGCAGGTCCAGAAACACGATGCCCGGCTTGTTAAGGTGCGCCTTCACCCAGTCCGCATCCACCAGCGGCTCGGCGGCGGCCAGCGGCCGGATCAGCACCAGCAGGCCCAAAACCACGCCGGCCGTCAGCAGCTTAAATCTGTTCACCATGGATAATGTCCTTCAAATTGAGGATGGTTTTGCCGCTTAATACAGAACCTGCCGGCGCGAAAAAAGACACGATCCGGTGATTTGATCCGCTTTGCGACAATTGGCTGCAGCCCGCCCGGCCGCCCCGCCGGGCCGCGCGGATCGGCCAACGCGCCGCTTGACGCCCCGCGCGGCGGGGCATATGTCAGGCGCAACATATCTTCAGGAACAAGGAATATGGCCCGATGAGCATTGCCTTTATTTTTCCCGGACAGGGGAGCCAGAAGACCGGAATGGGCAAGGCGCTGTCCGAAGCCTTTCCGGTTGCCCGGGCCGTGTTTGAAGAAATCGACGAGGCCCTGCAGCAGAATCTCTCGCGCTTGATGTGGGACGGGCCGGATGAGGAACTGACCCTGACCGAGAACGCCCAGCCGGCGCTGATGGCGGTCAGCCTGGCAACCTTCCGGGTGTTGCAGCACGAGGCCGGGCTCGACCTCGCCGGCAAGGCGGCCTGCGTGGCGGGCCATTCCCTCGGCGAATATTCCGCCCTGGCCGCCGCCGGCGTGTTTTCGCTGAAAGATGCCGCGCGCCTGCTGAAAACCCGTGGCCGCGCCATGCAGGCGGCGGTGCCGGTGGGCGAGGGGGCGATGGCTGCCCTGCTGGGGCTCGACATGGATCAGGTCCGCGCCGTGGCCGAGGAGGCTTCCGCCGCCGGGGTTTGCGAGATCGCCAATGACAATGCCCCGGGGCAGGTGGTGATTTCCGGCGCCAGGGCGGCTGTTGAGCAGGCAATGGTTCTGGCCAAGCAGGCCGGCGCCCGCCGCGCCCTGCCGCTGCCGGTCAGCGCGCCGTTTCATTGCAGCCTGATGGCCCCGGCCGCCGAGGTGATGGCCGAGGCCCTGGCCGCCACCGACATGCACGCGCCGGCAGTGCCGCTGATGGCCAATGTGTCGGCGGGCCTGGTGAGCGATGTGGACACTATCCGCCAGGGACTGGTGCAACAGGTCATCGCCACCGTGCGCTGGACCGAATCGGTCCAGGCCATGGCGTCAAGCGGGGTCACCGCGCTCTATGAGCTCGGCGCGGGCAATGTGCTCACAGGTCTTGCCCGGCGCATCGACCGGGATCTGACCGCCATGGCCGCCGGCACGCCGGAGACGGTCGAGGAACTGGCAGCCGCATTATAAGCATTCCCGTCGCAAAACGGGGCAAGGAGGTATTCATGTTTGATTTGAACGGAAAAACAGCGCTCGTTACCGGCGCATCCGGCGGCATTGGCGGGGCGATCGCCCGCAGCCTGCATCAGGCCGGGGCGGTGGTGGCCCTGTCCGGAACGCGGCGCGAGGCGCTGGACGAGCTGGCGGATGAGCTGGGGGCGCGCACCCATGTGCTGCCGTGCAATCTCGGCGACGATGCGGCGGTGGCCGCCCTGCCGGGCGAGGCCGAGGCCGCCATGGGCACGCTCGACATCCTGGTCAACAATGCCGGCATGACCCGCGACGGGCTGTTCATGCGCATGAAGGATGAGGACTGGGACCTGGTGATGAAAATCAACCTGACCTCCGCCTTCAAATTGTCGCGCGGGGTGCTGCGCGGCATGATGAAGCGCCGCTGGGGCCGCATCATCGGCATTACATCGATTGTCGGGGTGACCGGAAATCCCGGCCAGGGCAATTATGTCGCCACCAAGGCCGGCATGATCGGCATGACCAAATCCCTGGCCGCCGAAGTCGCTTCGCGCGGCATCACCGCCAATTGCATCGCCCCCGGTTTCATCGCCACCCCGATGACCGATGCGCTGAATGACAAGCAGCGCGAGGCGATCACCGGCAATATCCCGGCGGGCCGTTTGGGCGCGCCTGAGGACATCGCGGCGGCGGCGCTTTACCTGGCCAGTGAGGAGGCCGGATATGTCACCGGCCAGACCCTGCATGTGAATGGCGGTCTGGCGATGATCTGACAGCCGCGCCCGGTGCGCGGCGCAAATGTCGCTGGCCCGGGCGTTTTTTGGCGCCGTTTTCAACAGACCGCCGCACCCGCTCAGGGTGCTAGTCAAGGCATATAAAGTGTGTTAGGAAGCCGGAACCGGATTAGGCAGGGGGGTTCCCCGCTCGAGGTTTTATCAAGGTCGGCGGAATTTGGCGTTTTGCCAGTCTTCTGTTGCAATGTAGTCTGAAATAAACAAGGTAAGGTCACATGAGCGATATTGCAGAACGCGTAAAGAAAATCGTTGTTGAACATCTCGGCGTCGACGCCGACAAGGTCTCTGAATCCGCCAGCTTCATTGACGATCTGGGCGCCGACAGCCTGGACACCGTCGAGCTGGTCATGGCGTTCGAGGAAGAATTCGGCTGTGAAATTCCGGATGATGCCGCCGAGACCATTCTGACGGTTGGCGATGCGGTCAAATTCCTTGAAAAGAGCGCTTCTTAAGAAGCATCATCAGTCCCAGCCGGACCCGGGCAGGCGAATTGACTTGCCCGGGTTCGGCGCGTTAGACTCATTCCGGTCTTGAAATCAATTTCAGGCATTTGAACGCTGTGCTCCGCGATAGGTCCAGCGACAGGAATGGTCCGAAAATTCGGGAGACGGAAGCGTCATGAGGCGGGTGGTCGTTACAGGTCTGGGGTTGCTGACCCCCTTGGGTTGCGGGGTCGAGGCGACCTGGAAAGGTCTGATCGAGGGTCAGTCCGGCATTCGCCGGATTGAATCGATCGATGTCTCCGATCTGAAAACCCAGGTCGCCGGGATCATTCCCCTGGGCGACAAGTCTGAGGGCAAATTCGATCCCGATCAGTGGATGGCGCCCAAGGAACGCAAGCGCGTTGACGATTTCATCCTCTATGCCATGGCCGCCTCCGAGCAGGCCCTGGACGATGCCGGCTGGAAGCCCACATCCTACGAGGATCAGACCCGCAGCGGCGTGCTGATCGGTTCCGGCATCGGCGGTCTGCAGGGCATTGAAAAAGCCGCCCATATCCTGCGCGACAGCGGCCCGCGCCGCATCAATCCGTTTTTCATTCCCGGACGGCTGATCAATCTGGCCTCCGGCTATGTCTCGATCAAATATGGCCTCAAGGGTCCCAATCATTCCGTGGTTACCGCCTGTTCCACCGGCGCCCACGCCATTGGCGACGCGGCGCGGCTCATTGCCCTCGACGATGCCGATGTGATGGTGGCCGGCGGCGCCGAATCACCGGTGTGCCGGCTCGGTATTGCCGGTTTCAACGCCGCCAGGGCGCTCTCAACCGGCTATAATGATCAGCCCGAGCGGGCCTCGCGCCCCTGGGACAAGGACCGCGACGGCTTTGTCATGGGCGAGGGCTCCGGCATCGTGGTGCTGGAAGAACTCGAGCATGCCCGGGCGCGCGGCGCCAAAATCTATGCCGAAGTGGTCGGCTACGGCCTCTCGGGCGATGCCTATCACATCACCGCGCCGGCCGCGGACGGCGATGGCGGCTACCGGTCCATGCTGGCGGCCATTCGCCGCGCCGGCATGGAGCCGAAAGACGTGGACTATGTCAACGCCCATGGCACCTCCACCCCGCTTGGCGACGAGATCGAATTGGGGGCGGTGACCCGCCTGTTTGGCGAGGCTGCCGACGGCCTGGTCATGTCGTCCACCAAATCGGCGATCGGCCATCTGCTCGGCGCCGCCGGCGCCGTCGAGGCGATCTTCTCGATCATGGCCATTCACACCGGCCAGGTCCCGCCCACGCTGAATCTGGAAAACCCGTCGGTGGACACGGTGATCGATCTGGTGCCGTTGCAGTCGCGCCAGGCCGAAATCACCACAGTTCTGACAAATTCATTTGGTTTTGGTGGAACCAACGCTTCTCTGGTCGTATCCAGCGCGCATCTTTGATGGGCGGGCCGTCCAAGCACTGCGGTCGGGAAGCCGAAACCAGCAGGGTTGCCTATGGCTGAGGATAGGCCGGAAAACGAGGCGGGCCGGTCCCGGGCGCCCCATATGCAGGCTGAATTGCCAGCCAGCCCGGCAAAGGCCCTGGAGCCGAAATCCGCCCCGCAACTGGATCCCGACCAAGCCATGTCCAAACCGCCCAAGACCCGCCGCCGGGGCGGCGCCGTTTCCCGGTTTCTCAATCTCATCGGTGCGCTCACCGTGCTCGCGGCCCTGGCGCTGGCCGGTGTGCTCACTTATGCCAAAATCCGCTTCGAGGCCATGGGGCCGCTGAAAGCCCCCAGCGCCATTCAGATCACCCCCGGCACCAGCGTCGGGGCCATCGCCCTGGATCTGGAAGAGGCCGGCATCATCGAAAACGCCTATATTTTCATGGGCGCGATTCGCCTGCACGGCGCTGCCGGTCGGCTGAAGGCCGGCGAATACGCCATTCCCACCGGCGCCAGCATGCGCACGGTGATGAACCTGCTGGTGAGCGGCAAGTCGATCCTGCACAAGATCACCCTGCCCGAGGGTTGGACCAGCGCCCAGATCATTGAGCGCGTCAACGCGGATCCGGTGCTGGTCGGCGACAAGGTACCGGTGCCGGAAGAGGGGGTGCTGCTGCCCGAAACCTACCGCTTCACCCGTGGGCTGACCCGCAGCCGGTTCGTTCAGCAGATGAAAACCGCACAGACCCGGCTGCTCGACCGGCTCTGGGACAAGCGCGATCCCAATCTGCCGTTCAAGACAAGGGCCGAGGCCCTGACCCTGGCCTCGATCGTCGAAAAGGAAACCGGAGTGGCATCCGAGCGCCCCCATATTGCCGGCGTGTTCGTCAACCGCCTCGTCAAAGGCATGCGGCTGCAATCCGACCCCACGGTGATCTATGGCCTGGTGGGCGGCAAGGGCAGTCTGGGCCATCCGCTCCGGGTCAGCGAACTGAAGAGTGATACCCCCTACAACACCTATAAAATCAAAGCCCTGCCGCCGGGGCCGATCGCCAATCCCGGTGCCGCCGCCATCCGGGCCGTGCTCAACCCGATGCCCACCAAGGATCTCTTTTTCGTCGCCGACGGCTCCGGCGGCCACGCTTTTGCCGAAAATCTCGCTGACCACCGCAAGAATGTGCTGAAATGGCGCAAGATCGAACAAAGCAAACCCGCCGCCCCCGCCAAGGACCAGCCGGCCGCCGCGCCGACCGGTAAGCCGGACAAAGCGCAGCCAGCTAAGGCGGAGCCGGACAAGACGAAGCCAAACAAAGCGAAGCTTAAGACCGGACCGGCCGAACAACCGGCGCCGGCCGGCAGCGACAGCGAACCCTCCAAGGGCAGTGTCAGCATCAACTCCAAGCCGCTCGATCTGGCCGCCCCATCTGCCGGCGCGCCGGCCAAGCCGAAATAGAAGGCGGCCGCCCGGCGGCCCCCGCAAAAGCACTTGAGATCGGCCGGCCCGCGCCCTACAACAAACTGACCGAAAGACAGGGATCAAGTCTCGGCAGCAGGAAGGTGCGCGCCCCATGGCAATGAACAGCATGACCGGTTTCGCCCGCAGCGACGGCAGCGACCAGGACGCCGCCTGGCACTGGGAATTGCGCAGCGTCAATGGCCGCGGGCTGGATATCCGCCTGCGCCTGTCCGCCGGTTACGAGGCTTTGGAACCCGAGATCCGCGCCGCCGCCGCCAAGGCCTTGTTCCGGGGCAATTGCCAGCTCAACCTCACGGTCCGGCGCGGCAATGGCAATAACGGGGTGATGCGGATCAACCACCAATTGCTCGACCAGGCATTGGCCGCCATGGCCGTCATTTCCGAACGCATTGAAACGGCCCGGCCCAGCCCCGAATCGATTCTGGCGATCAAGGGCGTGGTGGAGATGGCCGAGCCAGAACCGGACGAAGCCGAAACCGCCGGGCAGCGCCGCGCCATAATGGGCAGTTTCACCGAGGCGCTGGCCGGCCTCGCTGAAATGCGCCGCGCCGAGGGCGCAAAGCTGATGCAGATGCTGACCGGCCAGCTCACTGAGATTGAAGCCCTCACCGGGGCGGCCGAAAACAGCCCCGCCTTGCAGCCCGAGCACATCGCCGCCAGGCTGAAGGAGCAGGTGAGCCGCCTGCTCGGCGCCGGCTCCGAGTTCGATGAGGCCCGGCTCCATCAGGAGGCGGCCCTGCTCGCCGCCAAGGGCGATATCCGCGAGGAACTCGACCGGCTGCGCGCTCATGTTTCCGCCGCCCGCAAATTGCTGGATCTCGATGAGCCGGTGGGGCGCAAGCTGGATTTCCTCACCCAGGAGTTCAACCGGGAAGCCAATACACTGTGTTCCAAATCATCGGATGCCGACCTGACCGGCATCGGCCTGAAGCTGAAGGCGGTCATCGACCAGATGCGCGAGCAGGTGCAGAATATCGAATAGGAGCTGTCCCCATGAGCCATATTGAACGGCGCGGTCTGATGCTGGTCCTGTCCTCGCCCTCCGGCGCCGGCAAGACCACCCTGGCCCGTCACCTGCTTGAGCAGGACGGCGGCATCGACATGTCGGTTTCGGTCACCACCCGGCCGCCGCGTCCGGGCGAGGTGGACGGCCGCGACTATTTCTTTGTCGGCAAGCCGGAATTTCACCGCATGGAAGCCGATGGCGAATTGCTGGAATCGGCGACCGTGTTCGGCCATTCCTATGGCACGCCGGCCGCCCCGGTCGAGCATGCCCTGGCCGCCGGCCGCGATATCCTGTTCGACATCGACTGGCAGGGCACCCAGCAATTGATGGAGCGCCGCTCGGACGATCTGGTCAAGGTGTTCGTGCTGCCGCCATCGGCCGAAGTGCTGGGGCGGCGCCTGCAGACCCGGGCTTCCGATTCCGCCGAGGTGATCGCCGGGCGCATGGCCAAGGCTTCAGGCGAGATCAGCCATTACCCCGAATATGAATATGTCATCGTCAATGAGGATCTGGACACCAGCCACAAGGCGATTGCCGATATCCTCCATGCCGAGCGCCTGAAGCGCGTCCGCCAGACCGGACTGGCCGGCTTTGTCCGCGAGATGCAGGCCGAGCTGGATTAGGAGGGCTGCGCCCCCGGCGCTTGCCTTGTCCGGCCCGGAACGGGACGCGCTGATCTGGGCCTCCATGGGCAAATCCGTGCCGGAAATTTCAGAGGAAATGCATCTGCCCGATCAGGACACGATTTTCCTGCTCGAAAGCGCCCGCCACAAGCTCGGCGCCGCCAACTGGACCCATGCGGTGGTGCTCGCCCTCAGGCGCAAGCTGATCGCCATCTGAAGGTTAATAGCCCCGGCGCCGGTCCACCAGATTGTCCAGCGCGCCGCCGCGCTCGAAGCTTTCGATCTGTTTCAGGATCGCGCCGCAAATCCCGGCCGGGGTGCTGGGGGCGGCATCATGCGGGGTGATGGTGACCCGCTCATGGCTCCATAGCGGGCTGTTTGCCGGCAGGGGCTCGGTTTCGAACACATCGAGCGTCGCCTCGTAAAGCTCGCCCGCATCAAGGGCGGCCAATATGTCGCGCTCCACCTGCACCCCGCCGCGCCCGGCATTGATCAGCGCGGGGCCCTTGCCGGCCCCGTCCCGCGCCAGTCCTCTGATGAGATCCCGGTTCAGCAAACCCTTGGTGTCCGGGGTCAGCGGCAGCAGGCACACCAGAATATCGGTACGCGCCAGAAAATCATCGAGCTCCCCGGCGCCCGCATAGCACTCGATGCCGTCGATCCGTTTCGGGCTCCGGCTCCAACCGGCAACCTGGAAGCCCATGGCGGCAAGCTTCAGGGCCGCGTCCCGCCCCAGCACGCCGAGGCCCATCACCCCGACCCGCACCTCGCCGGCCGCCGGCTGGGAAAGCTCGCGCCATTGGCGCCCGGCCTGCAGCGCCGCATGGTCGCGCCGGCGGCGGTGATGGCGCAGCACATGCAGCATCACATATTCGCTCATCCGCTGGGTCAGGTCCGCATCGCTCACCCGGACGATTGGAATCTCGGGCGGCAGATTGGGAAGGCGCAGCAGATGATCGACCCCGGCCCCCAGCGAGAAAATCACCTTCAGAGCCGGCAGGCCGGCCAGAAGCTCCGCCGGCGGTTTCCACACCAGCGCGTAATCGATTTCATTCGCATTGCCGATCTGCGGCCACAGGCGGATCTCCCGCTCCGGCGCTTGGCGGCTTAAGGTCTCCAGCCACGGGGCCGGGTCCCATCCTTCGGCTTGAAACAGCAAGGTCATGGCGTGGCTCCGATCAGGTAAGTAGGGTTCCGGGCGCCAGCGCGAAACCGCGCAGAAACGCCTCGGCATCGGCGGGCTTGCGTCCGGCCCGCTGCACCTGGGTCAGCCGCACCGCGCCCGCGCCGCAGGCAATCCTGAGCCCGTCCAGCACCTCGCCCGGCGCACCGCCGCCGCTGTCGCTCCGGCAGCCCAGCGCCTTGATGCGCTCGCCGCCAACTGCGAACCAGGCGCCGGGGAAGGGGGCAAGGCCGTTAATGTGATTTTGCACGTCCGCCGCCGCGCCCGACCAATCGATCCGCGCCTCGTCCTTGCTGATCTTGGCGGCGTAACACGCCCCTTCTTCGGGTTGCGGCCGGCATTCAAGCTGCCCGGCGGCCAGATCCGCCAGCGCCGCCGTGATCGCCTCCGCCCCCAGCGCCGCCAGCGCATCATGCAGCGCGCCCGCGCTCTGGCCCGGCTTGATCGGGATCCTGTCGATCCGGCACATGGCGCCGGTGTCCAGCCCCTCATCCATCCGCATGATGGTGATGCCGGTCTCATTATCCCCGGCCATGATCGCCCGCTGAATCGGCGCCGCACCGCGCCAGCGCGGCAACAGCGAGGCATGGATGTTGAAACAGCCGAGCCTCGGAGCCTCAAGAATCGGCGCCGGCAGGATCAGCCCATAAGCCGCCACCACCGCCGCCTCGGCTTCATGCGCGGCAAATACCGCCTGGGCCTCCGGTGTTTTCAGGCTGAGCGGGGTATGGACTTTAAAACCTTGAGATGCGGCGAATTCATGCACCGGTGAGGGCCGCTCCTTCATGCCGCGCCCGGCTTTGCGCGGCGGCTGGCTATAGACGGCGGCGATCTCATGACCGGCCTCCACCAGCGCCGCCAGCGCCGAGCGGGCGAAATCCGGCGTGCCCATGAACACGATCCGCATCAGGCTTTTTCGCGCTGTTTGAGGGCCTTGGTGAATTTGCGCACAATGCGTTCGCGCTTCAGGCGCGACAGATAATCGATGAACAACCCGCCATCGAGATGGTCGATCTCATGCTGGACGCAGGTCGCCAGCATGCCCTCGCAATCAAGTTCCTGTTCCACCCCGTCATAATCGAGATAGCGCACCGTGCAGCGGGCCGGGCGCTCGACAAACTCGTAATATTCCGGCACCGACAGGCAGCCTTCCTCGTAATCCGACATTTCCTCGCTGACCCGGGTGATGACCGGATTGACCATGGTGATGGGGTTTTTCTGCGGCGGCTCGCCGTCCTCGCGGGTGCTGGGGCTCACATCCATCACCAGGCAGCGCTTGGCCACCCCGATCTGAATCGCCGCCAGGCCGATGCCCGGCGCGTCATACATGGTCTCCAGCATGTCGTCGAGCAGCGCCCGCACCTCGTCGGTCACCTCCGCGACGGGTGCGCATTTCTGGCGCAGGCGCGGATCGGGAACGGTCAATATGGTGCGAATGGTCATGGAATTCAGATAATCAATTGCACCGGAAAGGTCAATATCAGCAAATGTTCCGCTTTTGGTCTATACTGGCGCGGCGAATCAGGCCAACCGGCAGGCACCGGGCGGCACAGATGGGACGGCTTTATGGACAGTGTTCTTTTCATGGCGGGTGAGCGCCCGGTGATGCTGGGCGAGGCCCTGGCGGCGGCGGCGCTGGCCGGGCTCGTGCTGTTGCTGGCGCGGGTGGTCATCGCCATGCGCCAGGGGCGCGAGCGCCGCGAGGCCGCCGCCTTCCAGCGCCAGCGTTCCGCCGAGCTGGAGCTGCAGATCTCGCGCATGGTGCAGGCCCAGAACGAGCAGTCGGGCCGGCTGCAGGCCATGTCGGAGGCCGCCATGTCGCGCGAGGCCGAGATGAGCCGCTCCCTCAATGAGCGGCTGGATGCGGTCACCATGCGCCTTGGCCAGAGCATGACCGACAGCACCAAGCAGACCACTGAGAGCCTCGGCCAGTTGCAGGCCCGCCTGGCGGTGATCGACGCCGCCCAGAAAAACATCACCGAATTGTCCGGCCAGGTGGTCAGCCTGCAGGATATCCTGTCCGACAAACAATCGCGCGGCGCCTTCGGCCAGGGGCGGATGGAAACCATCATCCGCGACGGCCTGCCCTCCGACGCCTATGAGTTCCAGGTCACATTGTCGAACGGCAAGCGGCCCGACTGCCTGATCCGCCTGCCCAATACCGAGCGCGCCATCGTCATCGACGCCAAATTCCCGCTCGAGGCCTTTTCGGCGCTGGAGCAGAGCCATGAGGATGCCGGCATCCGCGAGGCCAGGGCCCGCATCCGCACCGACATGCTGAAGCATATCAACGATATCAGCAGCAAATATCTGCTGGCCGGTGAAACCCAGGACATGGCGATCATGTTCGTGCCTTCAGAATCGATCTACGCCACCTTGTATGAGGCCTTCGAGGACCTGATCCAGAAATCCTACCGGGCGCGGGTGATCATCGTCTCGCCCAATATGCTGATGCTGGCGGTGCACACCATGCAGGCGGTGCTGAAAGACGCTAAAATGCGCGAACAGGCCCATCTCATCCAGGGCGAGGTGGTGCGGCTGATGGACGATGTGCACCGGCTGCGCGACCGGGTGCTGGCGCTGCAGCGCCATTTCTCTCAGGCCAATGGCGATATCGACAAGATCCTGATTTCCGCCGACAAGATCACCAATCGGGGCCGCAAGATCGAAAATGTCGATCTGGCCGAGGACGGCGAGGAGGTGCTCGATGCCGCCCCCGCCCCTCAGCGCCTGGCCGGGGAATAAGGGCTCCGCATAGGCCTGCCTAGAGCTCGCGCCGCGACTGCATGGCGGCGGCGAGGGTGCCTTCATCGAGATAATCAAGCTCGCCGCCCACCGGCACCCCATGCGCCAGCCGGGTGATGGTCGCGCCCGAGCCTTGCAGCCGGTCCATGATGTAATGGGCGGTGGCCTGCCCGTCGACGGTGGC
>PKTQ01000173.1 GCA_002869085.1 Hyphomicrobiales bacterium
ACCGTCTACAGCTCGTCGAACTGGGCCGACCGGGGCTTTTGCAGCCATTGCGGCACCCATCTGTTCTACCGGCTGAAGGCGAGCGGCCAATATATCATGCCGGCCGGCCTGTTCGAAAAGCTGGATTACGACTTCGACCACCAGATCTTCATCGACCGCAAACCGGGCTGGTATGCCTTCGAGAACGACACCAAAGATATGACCGAGGCGGAAGTGTTCGCCAAATACGCCCCCGGCGGCGAATAAGGCGGGCAGGGGGCTGGCTCAGGGCCGCCAGGCTATGTCCACATGTCCCGGCTGGCTGCGTACCCGCTCCAGCCAGGCATTGATCGCCGGATAGCCGGAAAGGTCGAACCCGCCCTCATCGGCCATATGGGTATAGGCGTAGAGTGCGATATCGGCGATGCTGTACTGCCCATCGGCAAAGAAGTCGCGCACGCAGAGCTGGCGCTCCATCACCCTCAGCGCATGGTGGCCGCGCTCATTCCATTCCGGGAAACAGTCCTTCTTGGTTTCGCGGCCATCCGGCGCGATGGTCAGCCAGTACCGGGCCACCGCGATATAGGGCTCGTGGCTGTACTGCTCGAAAAACATCCATTGCAGCGCCTCGGCCCGGGCAAAGCGTCCCACGGGCAGCAGGGGCGTGCCCTCGGCCAGATAATAGAGCGCCGCATCCGATTCGGTGATCGGCCGTCCGTCCGGCAGCACCAGGGTCGGCACCTTGCCATTGGGGTTGATTTTCAGAAACTCGATCGACCGGCTTTCGCCCTTCAGGATATCCACATCCCGGATCTGGAACCGCACACCGAGCTGGGCCATGGCCAGGCGCAGTTTGTAGCAATTGCCGGAATTCTGCATGGAATAAAGCGTGTACATATTTTCCTCACGAGCGCTGATCGGTCAAGTGACGGCTGTGACAGGGATGGTAGCTTATCGCCGCTTGCTTGGCATGCGCAAAAGTCACATATCTATGGAAATCATTGGAACAAGGGGCCGGCACTGCTGCTGGGATCAGGGCTGGGCCGGCCTTTCGGCCAAAGACCAATACAGCTTGGCTGCGTCTCCCGTTAGACTGCCGCCGCGACCGGAAGATGAAGATAGTTAAGGAGTTTGAGAATGAAACGGATCGTGTTTGCATTGCTGATTCTGGGGCTTGGAATGGCCGCTGCGCTTGGCCGGCCGACCATTGCGGCAGCGGAAACCGGCGGCCGCTTCATTCTGATGGATACCGAGCGCAAGGTGGTGACCGATGCCGATTTCCACGGCAAGTTCCTGCTGATGTTTTTCGGCTATACCTTCTGCCCCGATATCTGCCCCACCGGCATGCAGGACGTGGCCGAGGTGCTTGACCTGCTCGGCAAAGACGTGGCGGATGTCAGCGCGGTGTTCGTTTCGGTTGATCCCGACCGGGACACCCCGGACGTGATCCGCGACTATATCAAGAATTTCGATGAGCGGATCATCGGCCTGACCGGGTCGAAGGCGTCGATAGATTCGGTCACCAAGAAATACCGCATCGTGTTCAAAAAGGTCGAGGACAAGCCGGGCGATCCCGACTACACCATCGATCATACCGCCTCGATCCTGCTGATCAGCCCGGACGGGAAATATATCCGCCGCTTCGGTTTCGGCACCCCGCCAGCCGACATCGTCAAGACCATCCGCGAATATCTGGTGCGCTGATTGCCCCCGCGCCGGCCGGTCCAAAAGGCCGATTTGCTGCGGCGGGCACAATTGGCTACCATGCCGGCCGCAAAAGAAAAGGGGGGAGTGTCAGGGCCATGCACGGCGATTCCATATTGATTGAAGACCACCACCGCAAGGCGGCGGCCGAAATCGTGGAACTGATCCTGCCCAGGATCGGACAGGCGAAACGCTTCACCCTCAGCGTGGCCGGTGAATCCGGCAGCGGCAAGTCCGAAATGGCCGCCGCTCTGGCCGAGGCCCTGGACCAAAACGGTCTGCCAGCCGTGATTTTCGGTCAGGACGACTATTTCGTCTACCCGCCGAAAAGCAACGACCGGGCCCGGCGTCAGGATATCGGCTGGGTCGGGCTGCAGGAGGTCAATCTCTCGCTGCTCGACCGTCATCTCGGCGCCTTTCACGCCGGGCGGGCCAGCATCATCAAGCCGCTGGTCATCTATGACACTGACAGCATCACCACCGAGGACATGGCGCTGAACGGCGCCCGCATCGCCATTGCCGAGGGCACCTACACCACCATGCTCGATCAGGCCGATATCCGGATTTTTATCGATCGGGATTATAGTCAGACCCGCGCCCATCGCGAAAAACGCAACCGCAACGCCGCCGAGCTCGACAGCTTTGTCGACGGGGTGCTGACCATCGAACACGACATCATCAGCGCACACAAACCCCGGGCGGACATCATCATCAACAAGGATTATTCAGTCACCCATGACCATTGACCCCCTGCATATCGTCTTCCTCAATCCGCAAGGCAATTTCGACGCCGCC
>PKTQ01000381.1 GCA_002869085.1 Hyphomicrobiales bacterium
AGATTGACCCCGGCCATATTGGCCGCCGCCTTGGACATGCGATAGCCGTAATTGCCGCCCGAGCCATTGTCGGCCATCGAGCCGACCCGGCTGGTGACGATGGCCACCTTGCCGCCCTGGTTGATTTTGGGCAGCAGTGCCTGGGTCACGCGCAAAGGCGCGAGAGCGTTGACCTCATATTGGCGGCGCATGCGCTCAAAATCGAGATCATCGAGGCTCTCGCTGGTCAGGATGCCGGCATTATTGATCAGGATATCGATCTTGCCCGCAAGACTGCCGGCAAAGGCGGCGACGGAGTCATCCTCGGTCAGCTCGACATTCTGATGGATTTCGGCGCCGGTGGCTTCAAGCTCGGGCGAGCTTTTGCGGCAGGCGACGATCACCTCGTCGCCGCGCGCCATGAGCTGGCGCACCAGTTCCAGGCCGATGCCGCGATTGCCGCCGGTCACTACGATTCTCGCCATGATGCCATGCTCCCGATGATTGCATATGATGTTTGGTGGGTGTTCCCTAGATAGGGGCAGCTCCGCCCGTCCGCAAGGGGCGCGCGGCCGGCGCGCCTACATGCGGAAAACGCCGAATTTGCTGTCCTCGATCGGCGCGTTGAGACAGGCGGAAAAGGCCAGACCCAAAGCGCGGCGGGTCTCCTGAGGCGTAATGATGCCGTCATCCCATAGCCGGGCGGTGGCGTGATAGGGATGGCCCTCTTCTTCATATTTCTCGCGGATCGGCGCCTTGAAGGCCTCTTCTTCTTCGGGTGGCCATTCGCCGCCCTCGGCCTCGATATTGTCGCGGCGCACGGTGGCGAGAACGCTGGCCGCCTGTTCGCCGCCCATCACCGAGATGCGGGCATTGGGCCACATGAACAGGAAACGGGGGCTGAAAGCGCGCCCGCACATGCCGTAATTGCCGGCCCCGAACGAGCCGCCGATGATGACGGTGATTTTCGGCACTTTGGCGGCGGCCACGGCGGCGACCATCTTGGCGCCGTCGCGGGCAATGCCGCCGGCCTCATATTGGCGGCCGACCATGAAGCCGGAAATGTTCTGCAGGAACAGCAGCGGAATGCGGCGCTGGGCGCAAAGCTCGATGAAATGGGCCGCTTTCAGCGCCGATTCGGAAAACAGAATGCCGTTATTGGCGATAATGCCGACCGGCATGCCATAAAGATGGGCGAACCCGGTGACGAGCGTGGTGCCGTAGAGCGCCTTGAACTCGTTGAACTCGGAGCCGTCCACCAGCCGGGCGATGATCTCGCGCACATCATATTGCTCGGCCAGGCTATGCGGCGCGATGCCGTCAATGCCGTCATAGATGGGCTCGCGCGGCTCGATCATCTGCAATTGCGCGGGCTTGACGCGGTTCAGATCCTTGACGATGCGGCGCAGGCTGGCAATGGCGTGGGCGTCATTGGCGGCATAATGGTCGGCAACGCCGGAGCGGCGGGCATGCACGTCGGCGCCGCCCAGATCCTCGGCGCTGACCACCTCGCCGGTGGCCGCCTTCACCAGCGGCGGACCGGCCAGGAAGATGGTGCCCTGCCCGCGCACGATGATGCTCTCATCCGACATGGCCGGCACATAGGCGCCCCCGGCGGTGCAGGAGCCCATCACCGCCGAAATCTGCGGAATGCCGGCGGCGGACAGGGTGGCCTGATTGTAGAAAATGCGTCCGAAATGCTCCCGGTCCGGAAACACATCGGTCTGATGCGGCAGATTGGCGCCGCCGGAATCGACCAGATAGAGACAGGGCAGATGGTTTTCGCGGGCGATCTCCTGGGCGCGCAGATGCTTCTTGACGGTCATCGGAAAATAAGTGCCGCCCTTGATGGTGGCGTCATTGGCGATGATCATGCATTCGCGGCCCGAAACCCGCCCGACCCCGCTGATCATGCCGGCGCCGTGAATGCCGCCGCCATACATGCCGTAAGCCGCCAATTGCGACAGCTCCAGAAAAGGCGAGCCGGGATCGATCAGCCGCATCACCCGTTCGCGCGGCAACAGCTTGCCCCGGCCCTGATGGCGCGCCCGCGCCCGCTCATCGCCGCCCATGGCGGCCTCGGCGCGCAGAACCTCCAGCTCCTCCACCAGCGCCCGCATGGCGCGGCGATTGGCTTTGAATTCGTCCGATTGTTCGCCGATCAGTGACTTCAGAATACCCATGGCGCAAGACTAGAGTGAGATCGGCGGGTTTGCACTACCGATTTTAAAAATATTCCGCCGAAAAACGCTCGGCCCGCATGTCGGCGGACCAGTAATCCGCCGGCCAGCCGCCCTTGCGCTTCAGCTCGCGCAGGAAATCCCGCGGATCCGGCAAATCGCTCCACACCTTGGGCAGAAACAGGGCGCGCCGCCCCTGTTCCGACAGGATCAGCCCAACCTGATCCGGATTGAGCGCGGCCAGCAGTTCCGCCTCGCCGGCGCATTCGATCGCATGGGGGTGGGAGAGCACCGAAATGCCGATTTCGGC
>PKTQ01000344.1 GCA_002869085.1 Hyphomicrobiales bacterium
GAAACCCATGTGAAGAAAATCATCTTCCATCCCAAAATGATGCCCTCGGTGGTGGTCTGCGATCCTGAGTTGACGGTCGGCATGCCGGAAGTGATCACTGTCGGCACCGGCATGGATGCGTTTATTCACTGCCTGGAGGCCTATAGCTCGCCCTTCTATCACCCGATGAGCCAGGGTATTGCGCTTGAGGGCATGCGGCTCGCTTATGAAAATCTGCCCAAAGCGGTGGCGGATGGGGGCGATCTTGAAGCGCGCGGCCACATGATGAGCGCGGCGATGATGGGCGCAACGGCGTTCCAGAAGGGTTTGGGAGCCATGCATGCGCTGTCGCACCCGGTCGGCGCCATGTTCAACACCCATCACGGCATGACCAATGCGGTGGTGATGCCGGCGGTGCTGCGCTTCAACCGCCCGGCCATCGAGCAGCGCATTGCTTCCGCGGCGGCCTATCTCGGCATGGGCGGCGGGTTTGACGGCTTTTATGATGCGGTGCTGGAACTGCGCGCCGCGCTGAAGGTGCCGGACCGGCTCGGCGCGCTGGGAGTGCCGGCAGATGCGGCCGACAAGCTGGCGGCAATGGCTGTGGACGATCCGTCGGCCGGGGGCAATCCGGTCAAGCTGACCCTGGAGGCGGCGAAGGAGCTCTATGGGGAGTGTATTTGAAAAGTTAGAGTAAGTTCTGCCGATCCTACCCCCCCCCGCTCGCTCTTTTTCGCCCTTCGGGCTATGACGCTCAAGCGCCGCTAAGGCTGAGCTCCCACTTGGTCGCTAGTCCTCGGCTGCGCCTCGTCCGGAGTTACCCTTGCCGATGTTTCAGCACGGCTACCGGCGCGTGACTTAGGGCAGTGGGGAGGGTGAGCGGGGGTTTTATTGAGTTACTTCCCAGTCCCGCGCCCCCTCCCAACCACCCCAGAATTGTAACTTGAGGGTGTTGGGAGGTGGCGCGGGAAATACGTGATAATCGGTTCCGGCCAGTTCATATCTTCCCATGGGAAGATATGAACCCCCCGACGAGGTCTATTTCTCGTCAGAGAAATGACCGGTCGGGCGCGGGCCTTTAAAGTTCTGCCGATTCTGCCCGCCCGCATGCTCAACCGTCATTCCAGCGAAAGCTGGAATCCAGACCTTTTCGTTGATCAATCTTCAGCAAAACGGTGAAGCGTCATGGATCCCGGATCAAGTCCGGGATGACGATGAGGGGAAATGCGCTAGGGTCGAAACTCATTCAAATCATCCATTCTGCGTGGCATATTTTGTTCCTGACAAGGCGGAAGGATGCGGGAAATGTGGATATTTTCAAATCCTTCCAACACAGTCAGGGGCGAAATAGGCCACGCCCGAAAGGGTTGGCCTGGGAAGGTCCGTCTACAGTCAAAACCTGCTCGAAGAGGCTTCAAGCCTTTTCTTGCGCGGTTTTATCAGTATTCGGACCCTCCCAGGCCAACAGAAACAATAATTTGAATGAGTCTCGACCCTAAATCAGGTCGCGGGCGCCGGACAGGATCAGCCTTGTGACCATATCGGCATAGGCCTCGCGGGACATGGCGCCGCCGGGGCGGTACCACATATAATGCCAATTCAGCATGGCAAAGAGCGACATGGTCAGGGGCATCAGCAAGGCGCGGTCGGCGGCCAGCGCCGGGTCGATGGCGGCCACCGCTCCGGCGACAATGCGCACCAGACGGCGCTCCTTGTCTTTCAGTTCCTCGGCGCGTTTGGGGGGCAATTGCGACAGGGCGTTGATCTGCACCTTGTGCTCGGCATTGGCGCCGCGATAGGCCTCGAGGATTGCCGTCACCAGGGCGTGGAGGCGCGCTTGGGGTGCCAGATTCGCATCATCGGCGGCCTCGACGATTTCGATCAGGCTGTCCAGATGCTGGCCGATCACGTCGAACAGCAGATCGTCCTTGCTGCCGTAATAATGATAGAGCAGCGCCTTGGAGACGCCGCAGGCGGCGGAAATGCGCGAGATTGAAGTGCGGTCGAACCCCTCCTCGGCAAACAGCTCCGCCGCCTTGTCCAGAATGGCGCGGCGCTTGTGGTCATAATCATCGGCGCGGCTGCGGGCCATGGGGCGTCCTCGTCAAAGCTGGTATTTCATGCCGCTTGCTCACACCGCCTCCAGCACCATGGCGACCCCCTGGCCGACCCCGACACACATGGTGCAGAGGGCGCGGCGGCCGCCGGTCAGGGCAAGCTGGTGGGCGGCGGTCAGCACCAGCCGCGCCCCGGAGGCGCCGAGCGGATGGCCGAGCGCGATGGCGCCGCCATTGGGGTTGACATGGGCGGCGTCATCGATGAGCCCAAGCTGGCGCAGCACGGCGAGCGCCTGGGCGGCGAAGGCCTCGTTGAGCTCGATCACATCCATGGCGGCAAGTTCAAGCCCGAGCCGGCCGAGCAGCTTCCGGGTGGCCGGCACCGGACCGATGCCCATCAGGCGCGGGGGCACGCCGGC
>PKTQ01000116.1 GCA_002869085.1 Hyphomicrobiales bacterium
AAAAAAACTTCCGCTCCCGTTGACTCAAGCACCGGCAAGCCATCTATTTTCCCGCCCAGGAAAAAATGATCGCCAATCCGGGCCAGGCCCTGCTCCTTCACCGCGCGAGAGCCGTGCGGACATGACAATGAGCGGCAATTCCGCAGCCTCGGCCATTTCTTCGGGACGGTAGAGCCACCCTTCGCATTGGTCCTGACCCGAAGAAAAATTGATATCCTGCCGCATATGCGCCGCCTTCCCTTTTCGGCAACACGCCGGGCGATGACAATAGCTGTCACAGGAATTCAGCTTGGCGCTTGAAGCCCCGCCGCCATGGTCTTTCTGGTGGTCAGCCTGTGCGTGATCTATATGATCAGCCAGTTCCTGCGCAATTCGGTCGGGGTGATCGCTCAGGGCCTCACCCGCCACCTGCTGATTATCGCCTGTCTGTGATTTTCCGCCGCCGGCTTCCTGCTGAAGCGCTTAAGCAATGCAATCTTGAGGAATAGTCATCACTCGGAAAAATTTTATATAAAGAAGGCCTTATCCATCACCCAGCTCCGTGGTTCAAAAAAGGGACAATTGGGTCATACCTCACCTGGCAATTGGAACCAGCTCAGGGTTTGTTGGCAAAGGGATTTTCCGCTCCAGAACCTCGCGGCAATGGGCCATGTGTTCATTCACCGGAACGTCCTTCAGAATAGGCCTGGCATGCCTTGTAATCTTCAGTTTATTGCTACGAAAATCCGTGCCTAAGGAAACGAAACGGACACAGGCACGATCACCCACTGAGAGATGCTGAAAAGCCTGAATAATTATGGGCACTTTTAAGCTACGGTCTTTTGATTGAAGTATAGGCCAAAGATCATCAAGCGAAATCACGTTCCTGGCAGGTTGCCGGGTAACGTCAACGATCTTCAGCGGATGCAATGTTATTTTATCCACTGAAACAGTCTGATTTGGAGGGGAATGACGCAATGTGTAGACACGCGTGTTGTAAGCTTCACCCCGCACAATATAAACCACCGGCGATCCTGTCCCCAAGTCAGGAAGTGGCCCACGGCTGAGTCCCTTTCGCAAGCCATGAGAACAGATATTATAGGAATGGTCGAGGGCAACAATTGAATGTCCGGCATAAGCGGAAAGCACACCCCCTGAAGAGGTGGGGAATTTATTGAAAGAGACAAATGCCAAACCCTTATCAAGGGAGAGTGCCCGTCGATACACGCAAGCCGTACGAACAACAGGCTCATAGCGGATACCTGATATTTCGATCGGATATTTGACGTCCACGATAGTGGCTGTCGCATACCAACTTTCATATATATTCATTAAATATTTCGGGAGCGTTCTGGGAAAGAATAAAACAGCCATCAGGCGATCAACACCTGGCGTGTAAGTCGCAGCCACCGGCAATAAAAATGGCCAGGAGAGAATTGGAATTATGTTCGCACCCAGCAACAGGACTCCGACAAACACGCGAAGCCAACCAAGCCAATGCCCCATTCGCAGGCGAATAACAGGTAAAAAACACCACAGCAGAAAAGCTGCATAGGCGCCGAGCGCGAAAAAAAACAAAATGGCTGAGAACATCAGGACAACCCATAAATACTCAATTTTCTATACAGAAAATTGTTTTTGAACGTATTCATATAAAATCGAATTCGGCTAAGTTCGATATGCAGTTGTTGAACTTTCCTATAAAACATATCACGAGTTTTCATTGCACTAGGGTCAGGACCCTAGATTTGTTGATTGCAAAATATTCCCTTTCTGAGGTGAAAAATGGGCATCAATTACATTCGCAATGATATATTTTTATGAAGCTTAACAGAGCATCAATCGGTTCCGATCAAGCGCGTGAATTGATCCCCCCATCCTCCACCCCCTTCCCTTTGATCGACCTTTGTGATGGGGGTTGTTACCGAGACGCATCGGCCCCCGCATCCGCACACCCTAGCCCCACTCGCATCAGCCTCACCTTCATTTATCGATTGAAAGATGGGTTCGTGCTTGACCGGAGCGGCAATTCCTGAAATAGGTCACTTTGTGAACAATTGTATACAATGTGGCTGATATGGATTTTTATGTGTGGTTCTCATTTGTGCTGATTGCAGCGGCGAATATCATGACCCCTGGCCCGGCTATACTGAATACCGTGCGCAGAGCTGCTCAATTGGGTCTGCGCCGTGTTCTGCCAACCATACTCGGCAATACGCTCGGTCTGAGTGTGGCCGGCGCGTTTTGCGCCGGGGGCGTTGCCACCTTCGTGCTGGCCTCTGATCTGCTTTGGATGCTGTTTCGCTGGCTCGGTGTGGCCTATCTTGCGTGGCTGGGACTGAAGCTGATCATCACACATGATGAGATAGAGCTGGATAACAGCACATTGGTGAATGTGCGGGCATCAAAACTGTTTACAGAGGCTTTTTTGCTCGCGGTGACCAACCCCAAGGCCATTTTGTTCTTTGTGGCTCTNACCCCAAGGCCATTTTGTTCTTTGTGGCTCTTTTCCCGCAAATGATGGACCCGAACCGGGCGATACTGCCCCAGGCCGTCATTCTCATCACTACCTTCTGTGTGATCTCAATCGCGTCGTTAAGCACATATTCAACGCTGGCTTCGTTACTGCGAAACCGTTTTATTACTCAGGCCCGCTATCGGAAATTCCGGATAATATCCGGTGCGGTCCTTATTGGCTTTGCCGGGAAACTTGCCCGTGAAGCA
>PKTQ01000054.1 GCA_002869085.1 Hyphomicrobiales bacterium
GCATTTTGCGCGACCGCCGGGTCAAGGTGCTGCGCCGGGGGCGCGAAATGGTCACCATCACCCCCGAAGTGCGCGAATTTCTGCTGCAGCCGGCGCCGCTGATCATCTCCAAGGCCAATATGCGCGCCAGCGTGCACCGCCGGGTGCATATGGATTATATCGGCATCAAGCAGTTCGATTCCACCGGCAACCTCACCGGCGAGCTGCGCATTGTCGGCCTGTTCACCGCCTCGGCCTATAACCGCAATGTGCGCTCGATTCCGTTTCTGCGCCGCAAGGCGGATCTGGTGCTGCGGCGCGGCAAGTTTGACCGGCGCAGCCATTCCGGGCGCATCATCACCAATATTCTCGACAGCTATCCCCGCGACGAGCTGTTCCAGATCGAGGTCGATCTGCTCTATTACAATGTGATCGGCATTCTTCAGCTCTCCGAGCGGCCGCGAGTGCGGGTTTTCATCCGCCGCGACCGGTTCGACCGCTTTGTTTCGGCCATCGTGTTCGTGCCCAAGGATGCCTATGACACCGCGCTCAGAACCCGCATCGGCGAATTGCTCAGCGAGGCTTATGACGGCACCATTTCGGCCTTCTATCCCAATTTCCCCGAAGGCTCCCTCGCGCGGGTGCATTTCATTGTCGGGCGCTATCAGGGCCAGACCCCGACCCCCGACCTGGCCAAGCTGGAACAGGCGATCAGCGAGGCGGCCCGCAGCTGGAAGGACAATCTGCAATATCAGATGGACCTGCTCGGCTTCGAACAGACCGCCAAGCGCTATCATGACGGCTTTCCCATCGCTTATCAGGACACTTTCGAGCTCGAGGATGCCCTGCACGATATCGGGCTGATGGAAAAGATCGACGATGACACCCCGCTGATGATCGATTTCTACAATCGCGAGGAATACGGACCCTATGGCCTGCGCCTGAAGATGTTCCATTCCGGCGATCCCATCGCCCTCAGCGACCGCTTGCCGATTCTGGAGAATATGGGTTTCCGCTCCATTGCCGAGCGCACTTATCCCATCACCCGCCAGGAGGGCGAGACCCAGCGCACCATCTGGTATCATTCCATCTCGATCGAGACCGCCGACCACGCGCCGATCCGCCATGATGTGCTTGAAGGCCGGCTCGAGGACACCTTCCTGGCGGTGTGGAACCACCAGGCCGAGGACGATGCCCATAACGCCCTGGTGGCGCTGGAGGGGCTGGACTGGTTCAGTGTCGCGCTGCTGCGCGCCTGCACTCATTATCTGCGCCAGGCCGGCATTGCCCATAGCCGCAGCCACATGGCCCACACCCTGAACCGGCAAAGCAAGGCCGCCGCCCTGCTGGTCGATATGATCCGCATCCGCTTCGATCCCGTCCGCTGCCGCAACGCCGAGACCCGCAAGGCCGACCGCAAAACCGCCAAGGCGGCGTTCAAGACCCTGCTTGCCAATGTCGAAAGCCTCGATGAGGACCGCATCCTGCGCCATTATTATGCGGTGATCAAAGCGATGATCCGCACCAATGCCTATTCACGCAGCGTGCAGGAGAACAAGAATCTGGCGCTGGCGTTCAAGATCCGCTCTTCCGAGCTGGAGCTGCTGCCGCGCCCGCGCCCCTTTGCCGAAATCTTCGTCTGTTCGCCCCGGCTGCAGGGGGTGCATCTGCGCGGCGGGCCCATCGCCCGCGGCGGCATCCGCTGGTCGGACCGCCCGGAGGATTTCCGCACCGAAATCCTGGGCCTGATGAAGGCGCAGCGGGTCAAGAACGCGGTCATCGTGCCCGTCGGCTCCAAGGGCGGCTTCGTGCCGCGCCGCAATCTGACCGGCGCGCCGCGCGAGGCGGTGCTGGAAGAGGGCATTGCCTGTTATCGTATTTTCATCGAATCCCTGCTCAGCATCACCGACAATCTGGACGGCAACACCGTGCTGCCGCCGGCCGACCTGCTGCGCTATGACGGCGACGATCCCTATCTGGTGGTGGCCGCCGACAAGGGCACGGCGAGTTTTTCCGACATCGCCAATGAAATCTCCCTCAGCCATAATTACTGGCTGGGTGACGCCTTCGCCTCCGGCGGCTCTGCCGGTTATGACCACAAGAAAATGGGCATCACCGCCCGGGGCGCCTGGGAGGCGGTCAAGCGTCATTTCCGCGAAATGGATATCGACATCCAGACCACCCCCTTCAACGTCATCGGCGTCGGCGACATGTCCGGCGACGTGTTCGGCAACGGCATGCTGCTGTCGCGCAAGATCCGTCTGCGCGCCGCCTTCGACCATCGCGACATCTTCATCGACCCTGATCCGGACCCGGAAACCAGCTTCGCCGAGCGTGAACGCCTGTTCAAGCTGCCGCGATCAAGCTGGGCCGATTACGACCCGGCGAAGATCAGCAAGGGTGGCGGCGTGTTCAGCCGCAAGCTGAAATCGATCACCCTCACCCCGCAGATGAAGCAGGTGACCGGGCTGAAAATCGGCAAGGCCACCCCGGCCGAGATCATCCACGCCCTGCTGAAAGCCCCCACCGACCTGATGTGGTTCGGCGGTATCGGTACCTATGTCCGCGCCGCCGATGAGAGCAATGAGGAAGTGGGCGACCGGGTCAACGATCCGATCCGGGTCACCGGCAGTGAACTCGGCGCCAGGGTGATCGGCGAGGGCGCCAATCTCGGCCTCACCCAGCGCGGGCGCATCGAGTTTGCCCGCAAGGGCGGGCGCCTCAACACCGACGCCATCGACAATTCGGCCGGGGTCAACACCTCGGATGTGGAAGTGAACATCAAGATCGCGCTGGAAAGCGCCATCACCAATGGCCATCTGAAACGGTCGGGCCGCAACCGCCTGCTGGCGCGCATGACCGAGGAGGTCGGTCATCTGGTGCTGGCCAATAATTACCGCCAGACCCTGGCCTTGTCGCTGGACCAGATTCGCGGCACCGAGGAACTCGGCGCCCAGCGCCGGCTGATGTCGCGGCTCGAGCAGGAGGGCCATCTCGACCGGGCGGTCGAATTGCTGCCCGACGAGCCGCTGCTGGCCGAATATCAGGCCCAGGGTAAATGTCTGAGCCGGCCGGAAATCGCGGTGCTGTTGTCCTATGCCAAGATCACCCTGTTTAACGAGCTGCTCGAAGACACGGTGGTTGACGATGCTTATTTCAAAGCCGATCTGAAGGCCTATTTCCCCACCGCCATGCACCGGACCGCCGCCGCCGACATCGCCGCCCACAAATTGCGCCGCGAGATCGTCGCCACCATCATCGCCAATGACATCGTCAACCGCAGCGGCGCCGCCTATCCGGCCCGGCTTGCCGACGAAACCGGCGCCGAAACCAGCGCCATCGCCATTGCCCATGTGATGGCGCGCGACATTTTCCGCATCGGCGAGCTGTTCTCAGTGGTGGATGCGCTCGACACCAAGGTGCCGGCCGAGTTCCAGTGCAACCGTTATCTGGAATTGCAGAACTTCCTGCGCCGTCAGACCCTGTGGTTCCTGCGCAACGGCCCCCAAAAAGGCGATCTCGGCAGCGCCATCACCGCCCAGCGCAAAACCGTCGATGCGTTTCTGGCCCGCCTGCCCAAACTGACCAGCCCGGCGGTGTGGCAGCATGTATTGGACGAAAAGCACCGGCTCATGCACCGCAACCTGCCCGAGGCCGACGCCCTGCGTTTCGCCGCCTTCCCGCTGCTGGCCAGCGCCCCCGACATCATCCGCGCCTCCGAGGCCGTGGGCCGGCCGGTGGCCGACACCGCCCAGGTCTATTTCGCCATTGGCGAGGCTTTAGGCATGGATCATCTGCTCGAGCGCGCCGGCGATGCCCGCAATGACGGTTATTTCGAGGATCTGGCGTTCAGCCGGGTGATCGGCGACAGCGGTGCCGTGCAGCGCCGGCTGGCGACCGAGGTGCTGGAAGCCTCCGGCCCATGGAAGAAGCGGCTGCAGCACTGGCTCGAAACCCACGCCGCCGACATTGCCCGCACCCGCACCGCCATTGCCGATCTGGCGGCCAGCGGGCCGCTCAACCTGGCCCGGCTGACCGTGGCCAATGGCTATATGTCCGATCTGGTGGACTAAAAAAGATCGGGCGGGCAAGGGCTTAAAGCCCTCACCCGCCCGCATCAACTGCCGGAATGGTTTTTAGAACAGGCGCATCACGCTCTGGTCGGCCTCATTGGCCATCGACAGAGCAACCGTCGAGAGTTGCTGCCTGGTTTGCAGGGCCAGCATATTGGCGCCTTCTTCATTGGTGTCGGCCAGCACCAGATTGCCGGCCGCATTCTGCAAGGTGGACACCAGGCTCTTGGTGAAGTCCTGGCGGGTTTCCACGATCGACATTTTCGAACCGAAGGTCGAAGCCTGATTGCGCAAAGTGTCGCGCGCCGTGGTCAGTTGCAATTTCGCATCGGCCAGATCCTTGTCGGTCTGGAAATTGGCCACCGCCGCGGAAATATTGAGGCCGTCGGAGTCGAAATCGACCCCGGAAATGGTCAGGGACGAAGTGCTGTCCTCATTGAAGATCACCTGCAGGGCATCGCTCTGCAGCAGGTTGATGCCGTTGAACACCGCATCCGAGGCCTGCTGGTCGATCTGGGTGCGGATCAGGTCATATTCGGCCGCCAGGCTGGAGCGCGTGCTGTTGCTTGCGCCGGTGGTGGTGCCCACGGTCAGGCCCAGCGCCGCCGCCGGGGTGTTGGTGCCTTCGGCAATCACCAGATCGCCGCCGTCATTGGCTTCGATCTTCAGAAAGCCTTCGCTGGTCAGCGACGCGGAGACATCGGTCACCGCATTGATCTTGGCCAGCAATTCGGTAACCCCGTCGCCATCGGCGATGGCAATCGAAGTGCCGTTCACCGTGAAGGCATCGCCGTCGGCGATGCCGGCCACATTGGCGCCGATATCGGTTTCACCCGAAAGATCGACGTCACCCATGGTGGTGGCGGCCGAGGACGCCGAGTTCTGCGCCTGGGCCACATTGGCCAGCGCGGTCTCCACCAGATTGATCAGCGCGTTCAGCGCATTGTCGGCCGCTTTCAGTGTTTCCACCGCGGTGCTGACATTGTCGAGAATGTTGCTGAGGTCGCTGGCGCGGTTTTCCATCATCTTCGAGGTGAAGAAGGCGGTGGGATCGTCAAGGGCGCTGTTGACTTTCTTGCCGGTTGCCAGGCGGTGCTGGGTCAGAGACATCAGGCTTGTCGTCTGTTGCAGCGACAGCAGATTCTGGCGAACAGGGGCTGATAATGAGATTGACGACATGATGACCTACCTCGATTGGAAAGTTAACAAAATGGATTCTCACCCTCCTCGGTGTGAATCGGAAAACAAACTTCTGACATTCAGTTAAAGCCGAAGGAGTTTAAAATTTTGGTTAATAAAGCCCTGATTTTGCGCTCCCGCTGTCACAAAACGGGAAAATCAGCGGATTCAGCGACGAAAAACCCGCCTTTTGCAGCGCAAATCCTAACGATCCGGCAAGGCGGCTCTCTTTCAAGTGCCCGGTGTGACGGGCTATCCCCGTTCTCTCAGCGCCGTCGAGGACAGGGCGAGGCGCGGTGCGTGGATCAGCGCCCAGGCCGGCGGGCGGGCGGCGGCGAGGCCGGCCGCATCGGATTCATCATAGCGAAAGCGCTGATAGCGCCGCGCCGCCAGCGACGCCGCCGCCCTGAGGCCAAACCCCGGCCGGTCGAACACCGCAACCGGCACGGCGTGGAAGATCGCCTGCCAGTCATACCATTCCCGAATCTGTTCCAGATTATCCGCGCCCATCAGCCACACAAAGCGCACCCCCGGATAACGGGTCTTCAGCGCCCGCAATGTATCGGCGGTATAGCGCGTGCCGAGCCGGCGCTCCAGATCCAGCACCTTGATGCGCGAATGGCGGGCCAGAAGCCGCGCTGCTTCCAGCCGCGAATCAATCGCATTCGATCGGGATTTGAGCGGGTTTTGCGGGCTCACCAGCCACCACAGCTGCGATAAACGCAGCCGTTTCAGCGCCTGCAGGCTGATCTGCCGGTGGCCCTCATGCGGCGGATCGAACGAGCCGCCAAGCAGGCCGATTGTCATGCCCGCCGCTGCCGCCGGCAACCGGGCACTACCCCGGGAGCGTCTCATTTGGGCCGCACCTGCCCGCTGCCGGTCACCACATATTTGAAGCTGGTCAACTGCTCGACCCCCACCGGCCCGCGCGCATGCATGCGCCCGGTGGCGATGCCGATTTCAGCGCCCATGCCGAACTCGCCGCCATCGGCGAACTGGGTCGAGGCGTTATGCATGACGATGGCGCTGTCAACCAGCGACAGAAACCGCGCCGCGGTCTCGTCATTATCGGTGATGATGCTTTCGGTATGGCTGGAGCCGTATTCGGCGATATGCGCCGCCGCCGCATCGACCCCGTCCACAAGCTTCAGGGAAATGATCGGCGCCAGATATTCGGTGCTCCAATCCTCCTCGTCGGCCGGCTTGATGCGCCCATCCATCCCCTGCGATGCCGCATCGCCGCGCACCTCGCAGCCCGCTTCAATGAGCCCGTCCACCAGCGGTTTCAAATGGGTCTCGGCCACCGCCCGGTCAACCAGCAGCGTTTCCGCCGCCCCGCAAATGCCGGTGCGGCGCATCTTGGCGTTGACGGTGATCTCCCGCGCCATGCCGATATCCGCATCCTTATCCACATAGACATGGCAGATGCCTTCCAGATGGCTGAACACCGGCACCCGCGCCTCGGTCTGCACCCGGCTGATCAGCCCCTTGCCGCCGCGCGGCACGATGACGTCAATCTGCCCGCCGAGCCCGCCCAGCATCAACCGCACCGCTTCGCGGTCGGTAGTCGGCACGATCTGGATCGCCTCTTCCGGCAGGCCGGCTTGCCTCAGGCCCCGCGCCAGACAGGCATGGATCGCCCGCGAGGAATGCACGCTGTCCGAGCCGCCGCGCAGGATCACCGCATTGCCCGATTTCAGGCACAGCGCGCCCGCATCGGCGGTCACATTGGGCCGGCTTTCATAAATAATGCCGATCACCCCGAGCGGCGTGCGCACCCGCTCGATCTTCAGCCCGTTGGGCCGGGTCCAGGACGCGATTACCGAGCCCACCGGATCTTCCAGCCCGGCAATGTCCTCAAGGCTGGCGGCCATCGCCTCGATGCGCCCCTCATCCAGCATCAGCCGGTCGAGGAACGAGCCGGCAAGGCCGCGCGCCTCGCCCGCCGCCATGTCCTTCGCGTTGGCTGCGAGGATTCGCGGCGCCTCGGCCCGCAGGGCCGCCGCCATCGCCATCAGCGCCCGGTTCTTCACCTCGGCGCCGCTATTGGCCAGCACGCCGGCCGCACTCCGGGCCTTGCGGCCCATCTCGTTCATCATGGCGGCAATCTCCTGCCCGCCCGCACCCGCTTTGATCGCGTCATCCATCGCTCAGTCCTTTCGACACCACCAGATCGTCCCGGTGGATCATTTCCGTGCGCCCGTCATAGCCCAATATTTGCGCGATATCGGCGCTGTTGCGCCCGATGATCCGGGCCGCTTCCTCATGGCCGTAACTGACGATGCCGCGCCCCAGCTCCAACCCGGTCTGATCCTCGACCCGCACCGCATCGCCCTTCTCGAATTTTCCCTTCACGCCGCTGATCCCGGCCGGCAGCAGGCTCTTGCCCGATTGCAGCGCCCGGACCGCGCCCGCATCGACGATCAACACCCCCACCGGCTTCAGCGAGCCGGAAATCCATTTCTTGCGCGCCGCCATCGGCGCCTCATCGGCCGGCACCCAGGTGCAGCGCCCCCCTTCCTGCAGGTTTTTCAGCGGCCGCAGAATCTTGCCGCTGGTGATCACCATATGCGCCCCGGTGCTCTGGGCCATCCGCGCCGCCTCCAGCTTGGTGCGCATGCCGCCGCGCGACAGGCTGGAGCCCGAATCCCGCGCCATCGCCCAGATTTCGGGGGTCAGTTCCCTGATCTCGGGGATCAGCTTGCCGCCCTGCCCCAGCGCCGGATCGCTGGTATAGACCCCGTCCACATCCGACAGCAGCACCAGGCAGTCGGCGCTGACCATGCCGGTCACCCGCGCCGCCAGCCGGTCATTGTCCCCATAGCGAATTTCCGTGGTGGCCACGGTGTCGTTTTCGTTGATCACCGGCACCACCCCCATTTTCAGCAGGCAGGTAAGGGTGTTGCGCGCATTGATGTAGCGGCGCCGGTCCTCGGTGTCATCAAGGGTCAGCAGCACCTGCGCCGTTTCCATGCCGCGCTCCTGCAGCGCCCGGCTATAGGCATGGGCCAGCGCGATCTGCCCCACCGCCGCCGCCGCCTGGCTTTCCTCCAGCTTCAGCCTGGCGGTGCCCAGCCCCAGCGCATTGCGCCCCATGGCAATGGCGCCGGAGGAAACGATGACCACGTCCTGCCCGCGCGCGCGGCACATTTCCACATCATCGGCCAGGGCTTCCAGCCATGTGCGATTCAATCGCAGATTCTTGGTATCGTTCAGCAGCGCCGAGCCGATCTTGATCACCACCCGCCGCGCATTTCTGAAACGATGGCTCATGGCGACCACCCCTTCACAGGTTCCTTTCCGGCCTCGCGCTCTTCGTCCCGCAATTGCCGCGAGATGGTGTTGAGCTTGTAGACAATATCCATCTTGCCCTCGCCCGTGGCCGCCGAAAGCCGATAGGGCGCCGCGCCGCAGGCCGCCTCCAGCGCCGCCAGCTTGTCGGCGATCTCCTCCTCGCCGAGCGCGTCGCATTTATTCAGCGCCACGATCTCCGTCTTGCCTTCCAGCCCGGCGCCATATTCCTCCAATTCGTGCCGCACGGTGCGATAGGCCGCCGCCACATCCTCTTCGAGCGCGCTCACCAGATGCAGCAGCACCCGGCAGCGCTCCACATGGCCGAGAAAGCGGATGCCGAGCCCGACGCCCTCATGCGCCCCCTCGATCAGCCCGGGAATGTCGGCCAGCACGAAACTGTCGATACCGGCCCGCACCACCCCCAGATTGGGATGCAGGGTGGTGAAGGGGTAATCGGCGATTTTCGGCCGCGCCGCGCTAACCGACGCCAGAAAGGTCGATTTGCCCGCATTGGGCAGCCCCACCAGCCCCGCATCGGCGATCAGCTTCAATTGCAGCCAGATCCAGCGCTCCTCATGCGGGCCGCCCGGATTGGCCTTGCGCGGCGCCTGATTGGTCGAGGATTTGAAGCGGGCATTGCCCCAGCCGCCATTGCCGCCCTCGGCCAGCAGCACCCGCTGGCCCTCCTCGGTCAGGTCGGCGATCAGCGTCTCGTGGTCCTCCTCGAAAATCTGGGTGCCGACCGGCACTTTCAGCACCACATCCTCACCGCTGGCGCCGGTGCGGTCGCGGCCCATGCCGTGCACACCGCGCCCGGCCTTGAAATGCTGCTGGTAGCGGTAGTCGATCAGCGTGTTCAGCCCCGGCTCGACCTCGGCATAGACATTGCCGCCATGCCCGCCATCGCCGCCATCCGGCCCGCCGAACTCGACATATTTCTCGCGCCGGAAGCTGATGCAGCCGGCCCCGCCGCCGCCTGAGCGGATAAATATCTTGGCCTGGTCGAGAAATTTCATAACGCAATACTCTTTCAAATATTGACCTGTCTCACAAGTCAATCCCCATCACCCTGGCCGCGGCGTCTTCACCGCGCCCTAAGCTGAACTGTTTCTTATCCTTGCCGGTATACCGCATTCCCGGCTTTTCCTGAACCCGCATCGAAGCCGGATTATCGGGAAAACAACCGGCGCTCACCCTGCGGGCGATTTCCGCATGGTTGCCGAGCCCGGCAAGC
This sequence comes from Hyphomicrobiales bacterium, assembly GCA_002869085.1. Lineage (GTDB taxonomy): Bacteria > Pseudomonadota > Alphaproteobacteria > Rhizobiales > BM303 > BM303. The sequence continues at coordinate 9,760 of PKTQ01000054.1, forward strand.
TCCGGCAGATCGGCCTTGCGCTGCCGGCCCATTGTCAGCTTTCCAGTGTCGGATGTTTGAGGAAAACGCATCATCAGGGTTCCAAACAAAAAGGGGAGCCGGTTTCCCGTCTCCCCTTGCTTGAACTGATGGACCGCCGGAGGATCAGGGTATCCGGCGGTATAGGATCAGGCCGCCGTCATTCAGCCGGCTCCATCGGGATCACCGAAACAAAAGTGCGCTGATTGGCCCGGGTGCGGAACTGCACTTGCCCCTCGCTCTTGGCGAAGATGGTGTGGTCCTTGCCCATGCCGACATTGTCGCCGGGATACCATTTGGTACCGCGCTGGCGCAGAATGATATTGCCGGGGATGACGTGCTCGCCGCCATATTTCTTGACGCCGAGGCGCCGGCCTGCTGAATCGCGGCCATTGCGTGAGGAGCCGCCTGCTTTTTTATGTGCCATAACGTGTCTCCTTTACCTTACTTGGCTTCCGCTGCCAGCTTGCTGGCCTGGCCGAGCCAGTCGTCACGATCGATGCGGCCCTTGAAGCTGAGCGCATCGTCAACCTTGGCGATGTCCTCGGGGCTGAAAGCCGCCACTTGCGCATAGGTGGTGATACCGAGCGCATTGAGCTTCTTCTCCAGCACCGGTCCGACGCCGGAAATCTTCTTCAGATCGTCCGCCGGCCCCTCGGGCGCGGTGAACAGGGCGGCCGGGGCCGCTTCGTCCTTGGCCGGCTTCGGGGCCGCCTCGGCCTTCGGCTTTTCGGCTTTCGGCTTGGCCGCTTTTTTCGGCTTGGCGCCGCCGGTCAGGATATCGGTCACCTTCAGGCAGGTCAGGTGCTGCCGGTGGCCTTTCTTGCGCCGGTAATTCTTGCGCCGCTTTTTCTTGAACACGGTGATCTTGGCCGCGCGGGTCTGCTCGAGAATCTCGGCCGCCACGCTGGCGCCGTCCACCAGCGGGGTACCCAATTGCGGCTCGCCCTCGCCGCCGAGCATCAAAACATCGTCAATCTGAATCTGGTCTCCGGCGTCACCGGCCAGCTTTTCAACGCGAATGACATCGCCCTGGCTGACCTTGTATTGTTTGCCACCGGTGCGGATGACTGCAAACATCGGCTTTTCCTATCATGTTGTACCGCGCCCTGCGGCGCCGCCGATACAGTCGGCGGACTTAAAATGAGCCTCGGGCAGCGCATAAAGCATCGCACGGCCAGCGCGTGACGCCGCCATGTGCGAGAGGCCGCAATATAGCCCCGTCGCAGGTGAAGTCAACGCGAAAAACTAGAGCCTGCGTGCTTTTCGGCCGCGCCGCGCCCCGATGATAATCGTCTTGCCCCGCACCGCGCCCCGGGTTTATGGATGGGCCATGACCCCGCAGCAAGGATTCAGACCATGATCCTCAGCCATTGGCCCCTCGTCGCCTTCAGCATCCTCGTCATCGCCCTCACCCCCGGCCCCAGCATGCTGCTCGGTTTCGGGCTCGCCGCCCAATATGGCGCCCGGCGCAGCCTCACCGCCGGATTTGGCCTTCTGAGCGCGCTGATGGCCTATGCCGCCCTGTCCCTGGCCGGGCTTGGCGCCCTGCTGCTGGCGGTGCCGGAGCTCATTACCGCCCTGCAATGGTTCGGTGTCGCCTTCCTCCTGTGGATGGGGCTGAATGCGCTGCTTGGCGCCAGAACCCATACCAAAGCGCCGCCGGACAGCGCGACAAATGCGCCCGCGCTGCGCCGCCTATACAGGCGCGGCCTGCTCACCGCCATCGGCAACCCCAAAGCGATGGTGTTCTTCACCGCCGTCTTTCCGCAATTCATCGACCCCGCCCAGCCCGTGGCCGCGCAGATCGCCGTCCTGTGCGCCACCTTCGCCGCCGCCTGGAGCCTGGCTTTTGTCGCCTATGCCGCCGCCGGCGCCCTGCTGCGCCGCCGCGCCCAGGCCCGCACCGGCAAACCCCTGCTGCAATGGATCAGCGGCGGGGTCTATCTTTCCGCCGCCGGGCTGCTGGCGATCAGCCGCTGAGCGGGTAAAAACCTCTGGCGCTGCGGGCATTGCCATTGTTACAGTCCGCCCGATCGATTGGGAGGATTGACCATGAGCGCCTTGAAGCCACGCCCCTGGGTGCCCGCACCCAGTGAAACCCTTGTCCAGCGTCTTGCCGCCGGCCTTGAGCTTGAACCCTCAGGGGCGATCGCCGGCCGGCTCGAGCAATTGGCGAGCCGCAGCCGCGACATTCACGAGCGCGAATGCTTCAACCTCAACCCGGCCGCCAATGTGATGAATCCCCGCGCCGAGGCCCTGCTGTCCTCGGGGCTCGGCTCACGCGCCTCGCTTGGCTATCCCGGCGACAAATACGAAACCGGGCTCGAGGCGATTGAGGAAATCGAGGTGATCGCCGCCGAGCTGGCCGCCGAAATCTTCCAGGCCGATTATGCCGAAATTCGCGTCGCCTCGGGGGCATTGTCCAATCTCTACGCCTTCATGGCCCTGTGCCGGCCGGGCGATGCCATCATCGCCCCGCCCGCCGATATCGGCGGCCATGTCACCCATCACGCCGCCGGCTGCGCCGGGCTTTACGGGCTCAAAATCCATCACGCCCCGGTCGACAGCGATGGCTACAGCGTCGATGTGGAGGCCCTGCGCGACATGGCGCGGCGGGTAAAGCCGAAGCTGATCACCATCGGCGGTAGCCTCAACCTGTTCGAGCATCCGGTGCGCCAGGTGCGCGAGATCGCCGATGAAGTGGGCGCGAGTGTGCTGTTCGACGCCGCCCATCAATGCGGCATCATTGCCGGGCGCGCCTGGGCCAACCCCCTCATAGAGGGCGCCCATTTGATGACCATGAGCACCTATAAGAGCCTCGGCGGCCCGGCCGGCGGCCTGATCGTCACCAATCAGGCGGGTATCGCCAAAAAGCTCGATGCCATCGCCTTTCCCGGCCTCACCGCCAATTTCGACGCCGCCAAATCCGCTGCCCTTGCCATGTCCCTGCTCGACTGGCGCGAATTCGGCCCCGCCTATGCAGAGGCGATGATCGGCTGCGCCCGGGGTCTTGCCGCCGAGCTTGATAGGGCCGGCATACCGGTATTCGCGGCTGAAAAAGGCTTTACCCGCTCGCATCAATTCGCCGTCGAGGCCGCCCGCTTCGGCGGCGGCCAGGCGGTGTCGAAAAAACTACGCCTTGCCGGCTTTCTCACCTGCGGCATCGGCCTGCCCATCGCCCCCATAGAGGGCGACATGAACGGGCTGCGCATCGGCACGCCGGAACTGGTGCGCTGGGGGGTCGGCATGGACGACATCCCGGAACTCGCCGCCCTGCTGGCCCGGGCGCTCACCAGCGATGACCCCGCATCCCTGGCCGGGGAGACCAGACGGCTGAGGGCGAAATTCGACCGGCTGCATTACATCCTGGACTGAGCCGCTAAGGAGGGCGCCCCCATGGAATGGCTGATCGACTATCATCTCTGGGCCAGCCTTCTGTCCCTGACCGCGCTCGAGATCGTGCTCGGCATCGACAATGTAGTGTTCATCGCCCTGGTGGTCGGACATCTGCCGCCCGCGCAGCGCAGCCGGGCCCGCACCATCGGCCTGATGCTGGCCCTGCTGATGCGCATCGCCATGCTGTTCGGCATTGTCTGGATCATCAGCCTGAAAACCCCGCTGTTTCATCTGCTCGGCCACGGCCTGTCGGGCAAGGATCTGATGATGCTGGGCGGCGGGTTGTTCCTGCTCTACAAGGCCACCAACGGCATCCGCGACGAAGTGACCGGCGAGCGCGTTGAGGAATACCGCACCTTCGAGGGCAATTTCACCAGCACCATTTTGCAGATCGTGGTGATCGACATCATCTTCTCCTTCGATTCGGTGATCACCGCCGTCGGCCTGACCGAGATGATCTTCGTCATCATCGCCGCCATGACCATCGCCATGGTGGTGATGCTGGCCTCTTCCGGCTTCATCGCCGATTTCATCGCCGCCCATCCGACCATCAAGATGCTGGCCCTGTCTTTCGTGATGATGATCGGGGTGTTTCTCATTGCCGAGGGAGTGGGCTTCCATGTGCCCAAGGGCTATATCTATTTCGGCATGGCCTTCTCGCTGGCGGTGGAGATGCTCAATCTGCTGGCCCGGCGCCGCAAGACCGGATGAGACGGAAATAGCTGAATTTCTGCGCCATGCCGCTGGCATGCGCTGCATATCCTGAGCCTGTCATGGCGGAGCGGCTCGCGGCATTCCGCCTGGACCCGCGCCTTGCGGGGCTTGCGGCCCGGCGCCTGCCCATGTCAGATTTTCCTTCAAATTGATTCGCACACCCCGGGAGGAACACCGCCATGTCCACACGCTGCCTCATATCAGCGCTTGCGCTTGGGCTCTTCAGCCTCCCGATTATTGCCGCCCCCGCCGGCGCCGAAGCCGCCTCGCTCAGCGCTTGCGTCGACGGGTTGAGGAGCGCCGCCATCCGCGCCGGTGTCTCCCGCGCCGTTGCGAACAAGGCCCTGACCCGCGTCAAATTCGACGAAAAGGCGGTGCGTTTCTCGCGCAGCCAGCCGGAATACAAGACCCCGATCTGGGACTATATGGCCTTTCTGGTGGACAAGCAGCGCATCAGCGACGGCCGCGCCGCCATGAAACGTTACGCGTCCACCCTGCGCCGCGCCGAAAAGGCCTATGGCATCGACCGCTATATCCTCACCGCCCTGTGGGGCATTGAGAGCGACTATGGCAAGGCCGCGGGCGATTTCTTCATCCCCCATGCCCTCGCCAATATCGTCTGCGCCGGGCGCAAGCCGCGCTATTTCCGCGGCGAGCTCATCGCCGCCCTGAAGCTGGTTTCGCGCGGCGATCTCAAGCTGGCGGATCTGAAAGGCTCCTGGGCCGGGGCCTTCGGCCAGACCCAGTTCATGCCCACGACCTATCAGCGCCTGGCGGTGGATTTTGATCGCAATGGCCGCCGTGACCTGGTGCATTCGGTGCCGGACGCCCTCGCCTCCGCCGCCAATTTTCTCAAAAAAGCCGGCTGGCGCCGGGGCCAGCCCTGGGGCTATGAGGTGCGGCTTCCCAAAGGTTATAACGGCCCTGCGGGCCGCCGCCGCCGCGCCACGCTGACCGATTGGGCCCGGCGCGGTCTCAGGCGCGTGGATGGCGGCGCGCTGAGGGGCAGGACCCCGGCGGCGCTGATCCTGCCGGCCGGGCGCCATGGCCCCGCCTTTCTGGTCGGGCGCAATTTCAATGCCCTGCGCAGCTACAACGCCTCGACCGCCTATGCCCTCTCGATCTCCCATCTTTCCGACCGGCTGCGCGGGCGCCCCGGCCTAAAGGGGCGCTGGCCCACCGCCCATGCCGGCCTGTCGCGGGCCGAGCGATTGGAGCTGCAAAAACGCCTGATCCGCAACGGCTTCGACATCGGCGAGGCCGACGGGCGCATCGGCCCGATCACCATCAGGGCGATCCGGGCGGCGGAGCGCAAATTCGGGATGAAGGTCACCGGCCGCCCCGGCCGCGCCATCTACCGGGCTCTAGAGC
>PKTQ01000106.1:0-2438 GCA_002869085.1 Hyphomicrobiales bacterium
CAGAAGGTGCAATTGAGCGTGCAGCCGACCTGGCTGGAAATGCATAATGTGCCCCGATTGGGTTCGGGGATATAGACGGTCTCAGCCAGAGCGCCTTCGCTTTCGCTGCCCGATACCGGGTAGCGCAGCAGCCATTTTCTGGTGCCGTCCTCGGAGATCTGTTCGCTGACGGTCTCAGGCCGCGACAGGTCGAACACCGCATCGAAATCGCCGCGCAGGCTTTTCGAGATATTGCTCATGGCGGCAAAATCACTCACGCCCTGGCCATAGACCCAGCGCCAAATCTGCTGGCCGCGCATCTTGGTCTGCCGCGGCTCAACACCATGTTCGGCCAGCACCTGCTCAAGTTGAGCCCGCGTAAGTCCGATCAGATGGGTTTTTTGGCTGTTCACAACTTTGTTCACCTGAATGAGGGAATCTATTGGGTAACCGGACACAGTGCCGCGAGCCCCGCCCGGCAATTATATAGGCGAAAGCATCTCCGCCGGCAATCACGCACCGGAATCCTCTGACGGTTCAGACGAAGCGCACTGATATCCTGTCAATCAAAAGGCGGGATGTGGGCAGGCACAAACGGCTACTTGCACTCTTTCTGCAACTGGGCCAGGGCGGCGGTGATGCCGGACAGGGAATAGGTGTCGGTGGTCACCGTGCCGCGCCACGACGTGCCCTTTACGGTCATTTTAGCGCCGGCCTTCATTGCCCGGACCATGCGGATTTCGGTCGAGTGATGCTCAACCCAGGCGCCGTCCTTCATGGTATAGAGGTTGAATTTGTCGGCACCGACCGTGACGGTGGCGACACTGCCCTTTTTATAAGGATAACCGGTGATGACACTGACCTGATGATAGGTTTTTTCTCGCGGCCAATGGGTGATCATGAAGAACACCGGGTCTCGATTGACGTTTTTCGGCAGGGTGGATATCGGCTGCGACACCACGAAACAGGTCAGCTTATTCCCCGAGCCGTTCGAATAGGCGGCCCAGGCTTCATGCTGGCCCAGAAAATTGGCTTTGGCGTCAGCCGGGCGGGATCCCGAAGCCAAAGCCACCGCCGTCATGGCCATCAGGATCGCGCTTGCGAAAAGTCTCTGTCTCATACGAAGTCCGCTCGTGAATGCTCTGCTGATATCCGGTCAATAGTTTCAAGGATATTGGTTAACAATATGGCAATTTCTTAACAGCCCGGCTCCAAGCTGCCCGGCATTTTCCCGACTATAGCCTCGCTGGCGGCATAAAAAAAGAGCGGGCCAAAAGGCCCGCTCTCAATTCGTTTGATCTGGCTTGGATTAGAAGGCAGCCAGGATACCGACGCCGCCGATCACGCCCTTGTCGTTAAGCGCACCGGAGTTGTACTGCTTCTCGAAGTTGACGTCGCCGATCAGGGTCACACCTGTGCCGAGGGCATAGGTCACGCCGCCGCCGATCCGGCGATATTTACGACCAGCATTCGCACCGGAAATGGTCTTGGACATCAGCGCACCAGCGCCAACCGTCCACGGGCCGGTGCCATAGGTGCCGCCAACCTGCCATGTGCGGCTCTTGTACGGGGTCGTGCCAGGGCCTGTCAGACCGGTCTGCTTGGAGCGGGAGTAGTTACCACCGACGGTGAAACCAGCCATGCCGACACGGCCACCGACATTCCAGTCGGTACGACGACCGGAGGTGACACCACCAGGAGCAATGCTCTCGGTCGCGTTCTTACCGGTTTCAAAGCCGGCGCCGAACATCACGCTGATGTTGTTGAAGGTGTTGCTGTAATTGGCAGCCGCCGCGAAGATGTTCTTGTGGGTGGCGCCTTCACGGACCAGCAGACGGGCGCCGCCGGTGTCGTCATCGTTCGGGGTGAACGACACGCCAGCCTGGAAGCCGGAGATGCGCGGGGTCAGATAGGTGATCTTGTTCGAGTCACCCGACATGTCCTTATGCGCACCGTCGGTCACGCCAGCCGCCTGCACGGCCACGAAGGTCGGACCGTCAAGGCCCAGGGCGCCGGATGTCGGAGCCAGAACCGCCAGCAGATCGGAAGCGCCGTCTTCGGCACCGATGATCAGCTTGCCAAAGTTGCCGGACACCCAGATGTAGTGCTCGTCGATCTGGTCAGCGGCGCCGCCATTGGCCGCATTGGTGTTCACGGAAGAGCCTTCGAGCTCGACGCGGACGCCGACCTGAATGCCATTGGCCAGGGTTGTGGTCGCGGTGAACCAGATTTCACCGGTGTAAGGCACAACGGTCTGGTTCTTCAGATTGACACGAGCGGTACCAGCAGCATTCGGAGTGCTGGGGCTGCTCAGGTAATAGAAACCGGTATAGACCTGACCGCCGACTTCAACGGTAAAGCCTTCGTCAACCGGAGCCGGCAGCGGGGCCGGTTCCAGATCCGCCGCCATCACGGAACCGGCAACCAGGCCGCCCGCGATCAGAGCTGTTGTGCTCAAA
>PKTQ01000106.1:2455-2812 GCA_002869085.1 Hyphomicrobiales bacterium
TCTCATCAGCCGTCTGGAATTCCCCCTCGCGGATCATCCCCTCAAGCTCACATGTACCATAATTGGGATTTGCGCCGTCAGGTCAAGCGCAATGCATGGGCCCGGTTTCGATTGGAAATCAGTGTTGCATGAAAAACACATTTTTGCCCCCTGGCGGCGGATTTTATGAATCAACGGTTAATCGCCCTATCGGCCCAATACCCCATAAACCCATAAAAACTCTTGGCTGACCGCGCCCGGCGCGGCCTCCGGCCCTGTCCCCGCAAGCCTCCTAAAACTGTTTCAGCAGCCGCTCAAAATAGCGCCTTTCCATCGCCGGGCGCCCCTGTTCTCCCAGCCGCCGCTCCAGTTCCTTGC
>PKTQ01000112.1 GCA_002869085.1 Hyphomicrobiales bacterium
CGGCAAGAGCACCTTGTCGGGGGTCGTTTTTGTGGTATGGCGGATATGGCACACGCCGACCGGTGATTTGCCTACGGCAAGAGCGCCTTGTCGGGGCCTTATGCAGCGAAGCGATTGCGGCAGGGGCCGACCGGTGATTTTCCCTTGGGGAAAATGCACCTTGTCTATGGCCGCTTTTTGCTTTGCAAAAAGTGGCCTTAATAAAACAGCATCAGGTTGGAGCGCCAGATGATCCACAGGCACAGAAGGCCGAAGGCCGCGAACAGGGCCGCCGAGGCGGCGGTACTGGTGCGGATCATCGCCGGCAGGGTGTCCCTGAGGCTGGCCGGCATTGGCAGCAGCGACAGCAGCCCCGCCGCCAGCGCCAGCGACAGACCGCCGAACAGGGGCAGATAGAGCATATAGCCGATATAGTCATATTCGGGCTTCAGGATGCAGAACGGGCAATGGTGATGGGGCTGCTCGTAAATATAGGACGAGACCACCGAGATAATCGCCACCAGCGAGGCGGCGAAAAAGCCGAGCGCCGCCAGGCCGTAAAGCCCCCGCGCCCGCCCCCGCAGCAGCGTCGCCAGCACCAGCATCAGCGCCAGGCCGCCAAACAGCATCCCCAAGGCCAGCCCGGGCGGGGCGGCGGACATCTGCGCCTCGATGCCGGTGGTTTCGGGCGCGAACAGCTTGGAGCAGCATGAGGTGATGACATCGGCGTCGAGATTGAGGAAATAGGCCAGCTGGACGGCGGCGGCGGCCACCACCAGCGGCGCCAGCCCGAGCAGAAAGGCATATTTGAAGCGGGTGAAGGGATAGTCCCGCCCCTTGCCGTCGGCATGATTGACCAGCAGCCACACCGAGGCGCCGAAAAACACCGCCACTTTCAGCAATAGCGCCGGCATGCCATAGGCGTTCATGTTGAAGGTGCCGACCGCGCACATGGCGCCGACGAACATCACCGCCATTTTGTCGGCATTGAACACGAACAGCATCAGCGAGGCCAGCTCCAGCACCATTACGAAAACCAGGGCCGTGGAGACAAGATAGGTGCGCCGCTCCATGATGAGCTGGCGGGCATGGCCGCTCGAGACATCCCAATGGCGCACCACCTGCAGGGCGAACCAGGCCGCCCACAGCATGACCGCCACCGAAAGGCTGGAGGCCAGCAGCATGGCCATGATGGGGGTGTGGAAGATCATGACCTGTCCGCCGCCTCCACCGCCGTCACGCGCCCATCCTCCATGGTGATGATGGTGTCGACCATGTCGGCGGACCAGATGCGCGGATCATGGCTGGTCATAAGCATGGTCTTGCCCTGGCCGCGCAACGTGCGGACGATATCCAGGAATTGCATGGTCAGGCGGGTGTCGAGATTGGCGGTGGGCTCGTCGGCGATCACCATTTGCGGATCGTTGATCAGCGCCCGGGCGATGGCGACGCGCTGGGCCTCGCCGCCGGAAAGCTGCTCGGCGTTCATGGCCGCCTTGCCGGGGATTTCCAGCATTTCCAGCAGTTCCCCGGCCCGGGCCTTGAGCGCGGCATGGTCGGTGCCGAGCGGATAGGCCGGCAGCATGACGTTTTCCAGCACCGTAATGCCACGGATCAGGTTGAAGCGCTGGAAGATGAAGCCGAAGGTCTGGCGGCGGATGCCGGTCATGAATTTTTCCGGCAGGCCGGAGATGATCTCACCGCCCAGGCGGATGCGCCCGGAGCTCGGCCGCGACAGGCAGCCGATGAGGGTGAGCAGGCTGGTTTTGCCCGAGCCGCTCGGGCCCCGGATTACCGTTGTGCGGTCGGCACCTATTTCCAGGCTGACCTCGCGCACTGCCCGCACTTCGTTTTCGCGGCCCTCGTGATAGGTCTTGCAGACATTGTCGAGGCTGATCATCGCATTACCATGTCGGGATCGGTGATCGCCGCCTTCCAGATCGGGATGATGGTGGCGGCGCTGAACGGCACCACGGTGAAAAAGGCCAGGGTGGCGATTTGCAGCCCGTCGAGATGGGGGGCGAGCGAGAATTGCGGATAGATCACCGACCAGCCCTTCAGCACCGGCGCCAGCAGCCCGGCGTCGAAGAAGAACACATGGGCATAGGCCAGCACCACGCCGCTGAGAAAGGCGGCCAGGGAAATCAGCGCCCCTTCCCAGAATTTCATCGCCAATACATCGCCGGTTTCCCACCCCACAGCCTTGAGAATGCCGATCTCGCGGCGCTCCTCGGCCGACAGGCCGGAGGCCTTGTCGAAGGCGAAGATGGCAAAGGCGATGATGCTGGCGCCGAGCAGGGCCAGCAGCAGGCCCTCGCGCCAGGAGAAGATCGATTCATAGGTGCGCAGGATATCGCGGCGGGTGATGAAGCGGGCATCGGGCAGCTTGAGCGAGGCTTTTTCGATGATGGTGTCGATCTCGCGGCTGTTGCGGACCTTGAGGGCAAGGTCGGTGAAACCGCGCGCTGAATCCAGCCGGTAGAAGCGGCGGAAATCCTCGGCCGAGACCAGCACCAGATCGGCGCTGACCAGCTCGGAAGCCGAATCGAGGATCGATTTCACCTTCAGCTTGAACATCTTGCCGGTGGGCGAGAGCAGGAACAGAAAGCTGCCCTGGCTGGCGCCCCGGGCGCGGGCGACGCCGGCGCCGATCATGGTTTCGCCCGGCGCCAGCGCCCGGGCGGCGTCGTCGGGCGGCGGCACCATCAGGGTGTAATTGGCGCGGCTGGCCTGATCGTAGAAATAGCCCCACAGCCGCCCCTCGGCCCGGCGCACGCCGCGAATGTTCTTGACCGCGTCGAGATAGTCCTGGCCGATCAGGTCATGACGGCCCATCACCAGCTTCTGGATGGTGATCTCGGGCGCGCTGGCCAGGATCTGCGCCGCCTCGCGGCGGATGGCATGGCTGAACAGCATCACCGAGCCGAGCACGAAGATCGAGACCGCATAGACCGCGAACAGGATGAGATTGCGCACCTTGCGCCGCAGCAGCGAAGACAGGGTGAAATCGATCAGATAGCGCTGACGGGCGATCCAGCTTTTCATCGGGCGCCCTCCCCTGGCGTTTTGGCAAAGCCGCCGGTGGGGCCGAAACGGGCCGGCGGGGCAATCAGCGAGCCGGTGGGGAAATGGTCGAATGACATCGGGTGGTCCTGAAACGGGGTGTTGAGATCGGCCTGGGACGGATGGCGGGTGTAGCGGGCTTCGGTGAACAGGGCAAGATCGGTCAGGCCCAGCTCGGCGACAAGGCGCGCGGCGGCGGCGGGGTGGCGCGCGTCCCCGCTGATGAGGGCATGGGCGATCACGGCCAGCAGCGACAGGGCGGCCAGGCCAAGAAAGCCGAGGGCCAGATCTGATTTGCGAATGCTCATTTCAGCACAAACTTGCCCTTGTCGAGGCCAAGCAGCATCTCCATGGTGATCTCGCCGAATTTGAGCAGACGCTTGCCGTGATGGTCCTTCATGAACTCCTCGGCGTCATAGCTGTCGGGATGAGGGATGAGATCATGGCCCATGGGCCCGAGCACATCGGAGCCGATCACGTAAAGGGCGCTGCGCGCATCGATCATCTGGGTGGCGTAATAGTCGGTGACGCCGATCGCCTTGATGTCCTGCTTGCGGTGCCCCGGCGCGAATTTGGGCATGTTGAGCAGATATTTGAACATGTCCTTGGCGCCGTCGAAATGATGGGCATGGCCGTCCTTATAGAGCACGGTGGCGATCCAGTCGGGATAGCGGGCCGGGAACATGCCGCAGACCGGGCAGGCATCGCGCGGGCCGGGTTTGGGCAATTGCAGCGCCGGTTCGGCGGCGCGCGAGAAGCTCGGGGTCAGGCCGGCCGCAACCGCGGCGATGAGCGTGGCCAGAATCTGGCGCCGGCCGGGTGAGAAATTCGTGAGGGGGGAAGTCGGGGGATATTTTTTTGTCATGTGCTTTTCGAGGGCCTTTGCCCTCCGGCCATCAGGGGCAAGCGCGGGACCATGCGCGTCTTGCCCCCTCATAGCCGACTTGGGATGGTCTGGCTATGGAGCCGATGGGAATATACGGCTACTTATCCTTTTTCATCATTTTCATCTTTTTCATCATATGGGCCCGCTTCTCGGCGCGCATCTTGCGGATCCGCAATGTGCTCTTGGCCATATCCTCGTAAGCGGCCTGCAGGGCGCCATCGAAATTGACCAGTTCACCGCCTCCGGCTTTGGCCTTGCCCTCGTCGGCATAAGCCCATTTGCTGACAGCGGTCATGGTGCCGGGCTTGGCCGGATTGATGGCGTAATAGGCCTTGTCGGCATTGATCAGCGGTTTGACCTTGGCCTCGGCGCCGGCATCGCCCACCCAGATGTTTTTCGGGTTGCGGTCCATGTTCAGAGCCAGGCTGAGGCTGGCGCAATGGATGGAGCAGGTGCCTTCGGTGCTGTCGTCGTCATATTGAATCAGGTGCCGGGTGTGGCTCCACATCTTGCGGGCCATGCCGCAATAGGGGCAGCGCGGATATTTCTCGAATTCCTTATCGAGCGGGTTCTTGTCCTTGCGCATCTTGTTGGTCAGGCCGTGCTGGTCTGTCCAGACCCAGGGCGGAACCATTTTGGCCGATGATTGCCCGATTCCAGCAGCAAGTACGACAGCGCCCATTGATGCGGCGCCAAGCAATTCTCTACGATTCATTGTGGTAGTCCTTGTTTACAATAGGAATTGATCGGCGAATCCGCTGTAGCGCTGGGGTTACCCCGTTCGGCTTGGCGACGGGCAAGCGCCCGCAGCGGATTCGTCTAAAGTCAGATCAGATTGTAAACAGGCGGGGCGCGGATCGAGGCATGGCTCTGAACCATGCCCGACACGGAATGATATTGGGGCGGCAGGGGAAAAGCCGCTGGCACGATGGTGACTGGCAGCAGGGTCACCGCTGCCGCTCCGATGGCCGGAGCGACAGAGGCTGACCCGCAGACCGGGCAGCGGTCAGTGGCAGTGCCATCCTGACCGGAAGGACCCTCGCGGCCATCTTCGGACCTGATCTCGATCATGCCGTTGGCCGTGCATATCTGCAAGAGACCAAAGGACGCCGTTGGCGCATCTCCGATGACGAGCGGTCCCATCGACGCCGCTGCCATGGCCGCACTATGTGCCGCGCCGAACAGCACATGCAGCATCATGGCCAGCAGCGCCAACCATGGCGACACTCTCCGTCCGGTCATCCGGGTGTTATGATGTGCAAATCTGTTCATGCCTTTGTCTCTATGACCAAGATTATAGGCGTGGATATGGCGATGTCTATTGAGAAAAATCAAATCCGGGCGAATCCGGCAAACATAACGAATTTCCGATCAGGAGCGCTTTTTGGCCATCACTTCCCTGATTCTGCGGGCAATCTCATCGGGTTTGACCCCATAGGCGAAATGTGCGGCATATTGTCCTTGCTTGTCCATGAAATAGATCAATGAGCTGTGATCCATCTCATAGGAACTGCCCTCGCCCTGGCGGGCGTAATAGACCCGGTAGGCCTTTGCCACGGCGGCGATCTGGTCTTTGGTGCCGGTCAGGCCGATCAGGCTCTTGTGGAACAGGGGCACATATTCGGACATCTGCTTGACGGTGTCGCGGTCCGGATCGACGGTGATGAACAGGGGCGCGATTTCAGCAGCGTCATCGCCCAGCAGGTCCAGCGCCTCGCTGATGTCCTGCAATTCGGTCGGGCAGATTTCGGGGCAGAAGGTGTAGCCGAAATAAATCAGCATATAGCGACCGCGAAAATCCTTGTCGCTGACCTGTTTGCCGGTTTGATCGGTCAGGGTGAAGTCCCCGCCGATCACCGCATTGCCGCCGCCATTCTGGCTGGGGCCGCCCAGCCCCCATAACAGTGCGCCGACCAGAAGCGCTGCTACGATACCGGCAATCAGAAGTGACTTGTTCATAGGCCTGATCCACATCGAGAACGATAATTCCAGCGCGGCAATCCGTGCCAAACATGGCCGCCGCCGGCCCCAACGAATACGCCCGCCGCCCGTGCCGAGGCAAGGGTGACGGGCGGTCAGGATTGTCGCACCCTGCTTGGAAGCAGGGGTAAGCTCGCGCCTATTCGTTCTCGGCGGCGCGGGCCTCAACCACCTGATCGGCCAGGCGGCCGGTGAGCTCGGCCAGGTGGTCGAACTCGGCCTTGAACGTGCCGGCGCCGGCGGTGGCGGAACGGATTTCGACGATCAGATTGCCGATTTCCGATTCCGGAATCTGGGCATTGACCGCGTCCCAACCGGGCCAGCCGGGGCGGTTGTCAAAGCCCAGAATCTGGCCGCGCTTGGAGCTGATGATGCCATTGATCTTGGCGGTGGCGTCACTGGGCACATAGATCTCGACCGCCACCACCGGCTCCAGCAGCACCGGGGCGCATTGGGGCATGCCTTCGGTCATGGCGATGCGCCCGGCGGTGCGGAAGGCCATGTCGGACGAATCAACCGTGTGATAGGAGCCGTCCTTCAGGTTGACCGCGATATCGACCACCGGGAAACCGAGCGGACCTTTGCGCATATAGTCGCGCACGCCAAGCTCGACCGAGGGGATATATTGCCGGGGCACCACGCCGCCGGAAATGCTCTCGGTGAACTCGAAGCCGTTGCCGCGCGGCTGCGGGCGGATATCGATCACCACATCGCCGAACTGGCCATGGCCGCCGGACTGTTTCTTGTGGCGGCCGCGCACTTCGGTTTTTTTGCGGATGGTTTCCTTATAGGGCACCTTGCGCTCGAGGCGCTCGACCTCGATGCCGTATTTGCCCTGCAGTTTCTCCATCGCCACCTTGAGGTGGATATCCCCCTGCCCCCACAGCACCATCTGATTGGTGTCCTGGTTGTGCTCCAGAATCAGCGAGGGATCTTCCTCCAGCACCTTGGCGATGGCGGAGGTCAGCTTGACCTCGTCCTTGCGCTCCTTGGCCTCGACCGCCGAGCCGAACACCGGCGCCATTTCGGCCGGCTGCGGCAATTGATCGGTGCCGGCCTTGGCGCTGCTGAGGGTCATGCCGGTCTCGATCGCGTCCATGCGGCCCAGGGCCACCGTGGCGCCGGCTTCGCCGTCGTCGGTCTTTTTCGGCTCCTGACCGAGCATGGCGAACACGCCCGAGACCCGCTCGGTGCGCCCGCCCGGCCCGGTGAGCATCATGCTGTCTTTGACCTGACCGGCCAGCACCCGGGCCAGGGACAGCTTGCCGCCATGGGTGGTGTGGAAGGTCTTGATAATCTGCACGATGGTTTCGCCGGCGCCGGCCACCGCGCCAAGCCGGGCGGCGGTGCGATCGACGAACGGGGTCTCATGGCGCAGGGCCTTGAGCAGGCGGAAAATACCATTGCCGTTGAGGGCCGAGCCGAGGAAGACCGGGCAGATCACCCCTTCTTCCAGATCCTGCGACAGGTCGTCGAAGATCTTGTCGCGCGGCGGCTCCATGTCCTCAAGGAGCTGCTCCATCATCTCATCGTCATAATCGGCCAGTTGTTCCAGCATATGGAACCGGGCTTCGCTTTCGCGGTCCTTGACGTCCTCGGGCAGATTGACCACTTCGCTGGCGGCGTTCTCGTGATAGACATAGGCCCGCTCCAGCGCCAGATCGACGAAACCGGTGGCGATACCGTTTTTCCAGATCGGAATCTGGCGCAGCACCAGCGGATTGGCGCTGGCCTCCTGCAGCGCCGCCAGGGTGTCGCGCACATGGCCGGCGGCATTGTCGATCTTATTCAAAAACAGAAAATGCGGCACACCCGCATCTTCAAGAGACTTCAATATCAGCTGCAGCGCCGGGACTTTCTTCTCATCCGGCTCGCAGACGACGATGGCGGCATCGACAGCGGGCAAAGCCCCCTTCATATCCTGCAGAAATTCGACGGAGCCCGGGCAATCAATAAAGGTATAACTCTCGTCCATGAAGCTTGTGGTGGCGGCGTTGATCTCGACGCTCATGTTATGCGCCCGCGCCTCGGGCGAGGAATCCCCCACTGTATTGCCTTCGTTCACCGTGCCGGCACGAGTGATGGCGCCGGTCCGTTCCAGAATTGCCTCAAGCAGACTGGTCTTTCCGCTCAGATAAGGGCCCACCAACGCAATGCACCGCGGACCCCTGGGATTCCCCCCTGCAGATTGCCCCATGCGATTCTCCTTT
Organism: Hyphomicrobiales bacterium; assembly: GCA_002869085.1. GTDB lineage: Bacteria > Pseudomonadota > Alphaproteobacteria > Rhizobiales > BM303 > BM303. The sequence continues at coordinate 8,119 of PKTQ01000112.1, forward strand.
CGTTATATACCTTCTGCCGGACGGCGAAGCTTCATGGCGCAAGCCCCGCGCCGGATACCATCCTTCATGGTTTCATGGGACCGGCCCGACATGCAAGGAGAATCGACCCCCCACACCGCTCTCTTTCGTCGCATCTTGCAATTGCCGGGCGGATCACGCACATTCCTTGCAAGGTGCGGGCCTTGCAAGATGCGGGATCGTTTCGGCGGCGCCGCGCCGGCAAGGGGCGGGTGCTTGAGCCCCGCCTGAAGCCGGCCTTTAGACCATCTGCCGAAAGGAGCCTGCCATGACCCCCGCCGCGCAAAGGGCCGTAAAATCAGCCCAAGCCTGCCGGCGCCGGCTGATCCCGGCGGGCGCAGCGCTCATGCTGCTGGCGGGGACACCGGCCGCCGCGTTCTGGTCGGGCCCCTGCGTCAGCTTCGGCCCCAGCGGCATGGCGTTTCATCCCCCCTTTGCCGGGCCGGTCTTTGGCGGGCCTGGCTATGGCGGGCCGGGACCGGCCTGGCCGCCCTATCCTCTCTACGGCAGTGCTCCGCTCACTCCGCCGGCCTTTGCGCCGCCGCCGGCCGCTATGAGCCTGGCGCCGCACCCGGCGGCCAGCAAAGCCGAACCGGGCCGCCCCAATCGCTAGTTCGGGTTTATGAACCGCCTGGTCAGGACCAGGACAGGGCCTCCTCGACAATGCTTTCGAGCAGTTTCAGCACCTCCGCGACCGCGGCCTCGGAGTTTTTCTCGGCCACCGGCTTGCGGTATGAGACATAGACATGGGCCGGGTCGCTGCTGAGCACATAGACCGAGATGGTGAAAGGGCAGAGCAGGATATTGCGCGGATTGGCGGCGGCCAGCATATGCGAGATGCGGGCCGAGCAAAACTCCACGGTCTCGGCGTCGAGATAGACCTTCTGATGCATGCCGAAAGCCGGCCCGGTGCGGTTCAGCATGCGCGAGGCCGGCAGGGTATGGGCGATATTGATGCCGCGCCCGATGATCACATCCTTCACGCTGGCCAGCACATCGAAAAAGCGCCCCTCGACCTTTCTGGCGACAAAGGGACTGGCTTCGGCGGCCGCGGCGGATTGAGCGCCGGTCCAGCCGATGGTCAGGGCCAGAACGGCCGCCAGGATCATGCCCCGCGCGAAGCTGTCTGTCATGATGTCTCCCCTCTTATTGTTGCTCTATTGTCCATATTTGAACCGGAACCCGGCGTCGGTTCAAGCGTTTTAGCGCCCCGGCCGGCGGCGCCATTGAATTGACGAAATGCCGGGGCAGTGTAAAACGGAGTGCGGCAGGCATGCCGAACAGGACAAAACCCAAGCGTGGAGTGTGACCAATGAATGCCGTCATCAGATTTGCAGCTCTCAGCATGGCCCTGCTGTGGGCGGCGGCACTGCCGGCCCGCGCCGAACTACCGAAGGCGGAACTCGGCGAGGCCGGCAAGCAGGAGGCCGCAGTCACCCAAGGCAATCTGCGGGCGGTGCTGGCCTACCGGCCCGGCAGCGGAGGGGACGAGACCGGCAAAATCCCGCATCTTTACCTGGCGATTAACGGGCAATTCGTCATCACCCTGAAAGGCATTTCGAGCGGGTTCGACTGGCCGCAGGCCGAAGCCACCATCGCCGAATTGGACCCGTCCAACCCCTATCCGGAAGTGGTGTTCACCACCTTCAGCGGCGGCGCCCATTGCTGCCAGCATGTGCTGATCGCCACCAGCAGCGCCGATGGGCGCAGTTGGAAAGCCCTCAGCGCGGGCGATTATGACGGCGGCATTTCGCTGAAGGATCTGGACGGCGACGGACGCATCGAATTGGAGGTCAGCGACGGGCGCTTCAATTATGTGTTCGCCTCCTATGCGGGCAGCGTGTCGCCGCCGATGATCTATCACCTGCAGGGGCCGAAGCTGACCGATGTCACCCGGCAGGCGCCGTTCCAGCCCTATCTGCGCCAGCGGGCGGCGGAACTGGACCAGCGCATGGCCGATATCGGCAACCAGCATGAACGCAACGGCGTGCTGGCCGGCTATGTGGCGCTGAAGGGGCTGATCGGTGAAGGCGCGGCGGCCTGGAACGTGATGCTGAACAGCTATGACCGCACCGCCACGGAAGGGTTGACCAGCTGTCAGGCCGGCACGGACGATCAGGGCCGGTGCAAGGCCCCTGAAACCAGGTTCCCGGATTTTCCCAAGGCGCTGGCGGCGTTTTTGCGCCGCACCGGTTATCTTTAGAGCCCATCCCGAGAAGCGGGGCCCCTGGAGTTCATGGGGTATTACGAGCCCTGGCCGGCTCCCTCGCCCTGCAGGCCCTTGGCGACACAGCCGCTCTGCACGATGCCGCATTTGGTGAGCGAGGCGCAGATGACCTCGCGCGAGCCGGCGAGGGGAAAGCTCAGCCTCAGCGGGCGATTTGAGATTACCAGTTCTTTTTCCGACATCAGATCTTCCAGCAATTGGCCGTCCTTGCCAACGGGCTCGTTGAACAGCAGCACCGCGCCGGCCGGATCGAATCTGGCGGTGCGGGGATAGGCGGTGGTGTTGATCAGCAGATCATAGGCGCCGCCGCCCGCCGCCGCCTTGGCGACGCGGTCGCCAAGCTCGGCCGCGGCCAGGGGATGGTCGGCCTTCACCGCCAGGCTGATACGCCGGGAGGCCGGCTCGCATCTGAGCGAGAAGCGGATATCCTTGATGGAAATGCCGGCACTGTAAAAACCGGGCCGGCCACTGGCGGCGGGCGTCATACCGTCGGCTTGCCATTCTCCGGCCAAGACCAGGGCGGGAAACAGGAAGAATAGAACAAATGATCCCAAACGCAGCATATCATGTCCTCGTCCAGCTTACTGTACCGATGATCCGCCGCCTGGAATTTCGATTTATAACACATCCAAGTCAATATCGACATGTTTTCTCTATATTTCAAGACTGAAGCTTGCCCGATGGCGCGCTGCGGCCAAACGAGAGATGCCCGCCGCTAGAGCGTTCTCGGTTTTGATTCAATCAAAACCGAGAACGCTCTATCTCTTTGTCTGGACGCACTTCTTGTCCGAAAACCAGTTCCCACTTTTCGCAGAAGTGCGCTTTGTTTAGACGCACTTCTTGTCCGAAAACCGGTTCCCACTTTTCGGGAAGTGCTCTAGGACGGGCACTCGGAGGTTTGAGCGGCAAAAGGCTTCCGGCGGTGAGGCCTATTTCAGGCTGGCGCAGAAGCGCTGGATGCGCTGGCAGGCTTCGGTCAGGGCCTCGGTCGAGGTGGCGTAGGACACCCGGAAGAAGGGCGACAGGCCAAAGGCCTCGCCATGCACCACCGCCACGCCTTCATCCTCCAGCAGCGCGGTGGCGAAATCGCCGTCGCTGCCTATCACCTTGCCGCCCGGCGTGGTCTTGCCGATGCAGCCCTCGATGGAGGGATAGACATAAAACGCGCCTTCCGGGGTCGGGCATGTGATGCCGGTGGCCTGATTGAGCATGGACACCACCAGATCGCGCCGCTCCTTGAACACGGCGGCGCGCTCGGGAATGAAGTCCTGCGGGCCGTTCAGGGCCTCGACCGCCGCCCACTGGCTGACGCTGGTGGGGTTGGAGGTGGACTGGGACTGGATCTTGCGCATGGCGGCGATCAGGTTTTCCGGGCCGGCGCAATAGCCGATGCGCCAGCCGGTCATGGCATAGGCCTTCGAGACGCCGTTCATGGTCAGGGTGCGCTCATAGAGCGCCGGCTCGACCTGGGCCGGGGTCACGAACTCGAAATCGTCATAGACCAGATGCTCATACATATCATCGGTGAGGATATGCACCTTGGGATAGTCCTTCAGCACATCGGTCAGACCCTGCATCTCCTCACGGCTATAGGCGGCGCCGGAGGGGTTGGACGGCGAGTTGAAGATCAGCCATTTGGTGCGCGAGGTGATCGCGGCCTCCAGCACTTCGGGGCGGAGCTTGAAATTGTCCTCGGCGGTGGTTTCGGCGAAAATCGGCGTGCCGCCGGCCAGCAGCACGATATCGGGATAGCTGACCCAATAAGGGGTGGGAATCACCACCTCGTCGCCCGGATTGAGGGTGGCCATCATGGCATTGTAGATGATCGGCTTACCGCCCGGAGCCACGAAACATTGCGAGGGCTGGTAGTCGAGGCCGTTCTCGCGCTTGAACTTGGCGGCAATGGCCTGTTTCAGCTCCGGAATGCCGTCAACGGCGGTGTATTTGGTCTCGCCGCGGTTAATAGCATCAATGGCGGCGGCCTTGATGTTGTCCGGCGTGTCGAAATCAGGCTCACCGGCACCGAGACCGATGACATCGCGCCCGGCGGCTTTGAGCTCACGGGCTTTCGAGCTGACCGCGATGGTGGCGGAGGGCTGGATTCGGCTGAGTGAATCGGCGATGAAGGCCATGTGTTTTCCCCTTGCGATACGGCTTGAGCTTGCTTTGAAACCGGCGGGGAAGCTACGCGTTCACCCTGCCGGGCGCAAGCAAAAAGGCATTTACCGGTTTTTTTGGGGTGAAGCCGTCCTTTGACGCCGGGAAAGCGTTCGCCCCTCGCCAAAAGGGGTTGTTCCGGGCGGAAATGGAGTCCATCCTGAGTTTAGAACCTTTCGAAATCGACCTCAAGGCTTGCTAAATCCGGCCGTTATCGTGATATTCGAGCCATAATCCAAGGAGACGATCATGACTGTCCGAATTCTTTTCAATGCCGTTATTCTCGCCGCTTCGCTTAGTCTGGCGGGGACAGCCCAGGCAGCAACGGCAATGGGCACGGCCCCGATGGCGAGCCAGGCTCAGACCCCGGGCGCCTTCAAGGTGGCGCAGCGGCGCTGCCGCTCGGTGGATTCTATTCTCGACCGGCTGGCGCGGCGCGGTTATTACAATTTTCAAAAGGTGAAGGTGAAAACCGCCACCATGAAAGTGCGCGCCTTTCACCGGGGCGTGCGCTATCGCATCAAGCTCGACAATTGCACCGGCCGGATGATCTGGCGCGAGCCGATGAAATAGGACCTTCATGAAAAAAGCCGCCGGAAATTCCGGCGGCTTCATCGCGTCGCTATCAAGAATGGCTGATTAGCCGGCCATTTCGATATTGGCGGCCTGCTTGCCACGGCCGCGCGGATCGTCCTCGATCTCGAAAGTGACCTTGTCGCCGTCATTCAGCGGACCGAGGCCGGAGCGCTCGAGCGCGGAAGCGTGCACGAAAACATCCTTGCTGCCGTCTTCCGGCGCAATAAAGCCGTAGCCCTTGGTGTGGTTGAAAAATTTCACAGTACCTGTAACTCGCATGGGGTGTCCTTTCCCGTTCGCGTTATGGATAAACCCACACACCCTGTCCGGAATCGGACCTGGTGCGCAGCTTGCTCAGATGTGTCGGGGAAAGTCGTTTAACCATAGTTAGGCGGGCGTCTTAGCCGGTCGTCCGAGGGGCGCGCCTTATCCACGTCACAACGCGCCGATTGCTCTAGCATAGGCACAGATATGGATTGCGCAAGCCATTTTTTGCTCCAAGGCGGTTTTCGGGCGCCGCCATGGCGGATTATTTCCCGGCCAGATAGCCGGTGATCAGCTCGCCGGCATCAAGCGCGCGAGAAAGAGAATCGCCCCGGCCGAGCGATCTCACTCCCGCATCGGCCACCGCCAGATATTTCTCGGCGGTTTTCGACCAGGTATACATGGACAGGACCCGCTTGGCTGAGCGGCGGGCGAGATCGGCCTGGTTTTCGAGCGCCGTTTCCAGTCCGCGCGCGATGTCGGCGGCGTCGAACGGGTCGACCAGCACGCCGGAGCCGTCCTCAAAAATTTCCGAAGGTCCGCCCTTGGATGTGGCCACGCAGGCCAGGCCGCAGGACGCGGCCTCGATCGGCGCCAAACCGAAGGGCTCGTAAAAGGCGGTCAGGGCAAACACCGAGCCGCGCCGGCCCAATTGCCGGTAGGCGGCGGCGAGCGCCTGCTGGGACATGAGATTGAGATAATGGACTTTGTCACGCATGCCGGCCGCATCGATCGTGTCGAGAATCGGCTGCAGCACCTTCTGTTCCGCTTCCGGCAGGGTGTCGAAATCGGCATAGGGGTCGTCGAGCCCGCGAATGCAGATCACCAGATGGGCCTTGTCGCGCAGGGCCTGGGAGCGGGCGAAGGCCTCGACGACACCGATAATGTTCTTCTTCTCGTCCAGGCGGCTGGAGACGATGACCACCGGCCCGTGATAACCGGACAGCTTGGCATCGAGCTGGGCCTCGACCTCGGCATCGATCTGGGATGACTCGGTATTGAAGATGCGGGTATTGACCCCCGGGGGAATGACTGAGAATTTTCCCGGCTCATCGGGATCGACCGCGCCGTGATAGAGCGGATGGGCATATTGCACCCGCCGCTCCTGATCGGTGGAGGTGATGATGCGATAGGCCTTGCGCATGGCCCGGCGCTCGGCGGCGATGCGGCTGGAGAAATGGAACCTTGCTTCCATCTCGTCCTGGTTGGCGCTGTTCATGCCGAGCTTGTCGAGCTTCTGGGCGCCGAGCGAATGGCCGGTGAAGCTGAAGCGAATGCCGGTCCGCTGCTTGAGCAGCACCCCCATATAGCCGCCATCGGCATAATGGGCGGTGGCGAAGTCGGGCAGATCCTCCCCGTAAAACCCCACCATATTGTCCACCAGCTCCTGCAGATGCGGCCACAAAAGCTCCTTTTCCAGAAAGGCGCCGCCGCCGCAATCGAAGCGCAATATGCGCAGATTGTCCTCGAAGCCGGGATAGGTGGCGAGCGGGGCGGCGAATTCCGGCCAGTCCGGATCGACGATGCGCCGGGTGATGATATCGACCTTGTGGCCGAGGCGGGCCATTTCCTGCGCCACCTCCTTCACATAGACAAGCTGGCCGCCAAAGTCCGGATGCTGGGCCAGATAGGAATCGGCGGCGTCGAAATTGCCTTGCGGATTGAGGAAGACGATATGCAGGGGGTCAATGGTCATGGGTGACTGAATAATCCTTGTTGATGATGATGTCCGCCC
>PKTQ01000188.1 GCA_002869085.1 Hyphomicrobiales bacterium
CGGGCAATGGATTTGCTGCACGATATCCGCGCCGAAACCGAAGGGCCGCTCAGCCCGGTGCTGATCAGCGGCCAGCTCGGGCCGCGCGGCGACGGCTACCAGCCTGCCAATGTGATGAGCGCCACCGAGGCGCGTGCCTATCACAGCGCCCAGATCACCTCTCTGGCCGAGGCGGGCGCCGATATGATCACCGCCCTGACCATCAATTATAGCGCCGAGGCGATCGGCATCGTCTATGCCGCCGGCGATGCGGGCAGGCCCTGCGTCATCTCCTTCACCGTTGAGACAGACGGCGCCCTGCCGAGCGGCCAGCCCCTGGGCGAGGCAATTGCCGAGATCGACGGGCTGACCGGCGCGGCGCCGGCCTATTATATGATCAATTGCGCCCACCCCACACATTTTGAGGCTGCCCTGGCCCGGGGGGAGGACTGGCCCCGGCGTATCGGCGGCGTGCGCGCCAATGCCTCTAAAATGAGCCATGCGGAACTCGACGAGGCCGAGGAGCTCGATGAGGGCAACCCGGCCGAATTCGGCGAGGACCATCGCCGCCTGCGCGCTCTGCTGCCGGAACTGAAGGTGATGGGTGGCTGCTGCGGCACCGATCATCGCCATGTGGAGGCGATCTGCATGGCCTGCGCCTGACGCGGGACGGCGAATGTGACAAAAGCGCACTACGTGCATATTCACTGTTTACAAAAGCGCACAATGTGCGTATTAACAGCATCCAATATGCACTAAGTGCGCGATTCGGCCATGCACATTGTGGAAAACGATGTGCATGGCCCGATCGTCGCAATCCGCCGTTCCGGCGCCGTTCGCGCGCCCCTTCGGCATTGGCTAGGAGGCTGCGATGAGCGCTACACATATTCTGATTCAAATGCTTGGCGCCGTTGCCCTGCTGTTATGGGGCCTCTATATGGTCCATACCGGCATTGGCCGGGGCTTTGGCGATCGGCTGCGCCTGATCGTCGGGCAGGGCATGTCCAGCAGGCCTCGGGCTCTGCTGGCCGGCATCGGCGTCACCATGCTGCTGCAAAGCAGCACCGCCACGGCGCTGATCGTCGCCTCCTTTGCCGGCAGCGGCCTGTTAAAAGCGGTTCCGGCGCTGGCGGTGATGCTGGGCGCAGATATCGGCACCACCCTGGCGGCACAGATATTCTCGCTCGATCTCAGCCTGCTGGCGCCTATGTTGTTGCTGGTCGGCGTGGTGATGCATAAGACGACCCAAAAGGTGATCTACCGCCAGGGCGCCCGCGCGCTGATCGGCCTCGGGCTGATCCTCTTGTCGCTGGGGATCATCGTGCACGGCTCCGAGCCCATGCGCGACTCGCCGGTGGTGCTGGAGCTGTTCGCGGCCCTGGCCGGCGAGCCGTTGATCGCCATGCTGATCACCGCGCTGCTGACCTGGCTCGCCCATTCCAGCCTGGCCATCGTGCTGCTGGTGATGAGTTTTGCCGGCTCCGGCATCGTGCCGATGCCGCTGGCTCTGGCCATGGTGCTGGGCGCCAATCTCGGCGGGGTGATCCCGCCGGTGCTTGCCACGCTGGGGCAGGGGGCGGCCGCGCGGCGGGTCACCTTCGGCAATGCCGCCTTCAAACTGGTTGGCGCGGCGTTGCTGCTGCCGTTTCTGGGGCTTTTGCCGCCGCTGCTCGCCGCCATTGATGGCGCGCCGGCACGTCAGGTGGTCAATTTCCACACCGCCTTCAACCTGGCCGTTGCCGGCCTGTGCATCCTGGTGCTGCCTCTGGTGGTCAGGGGCCTTGAGAAGCTGCTGCCGGACGAGCAGGACGGTCAGTCCGCCGAGGGATCCAGATTCCTCGATGAATCCGCCATCGAGACGCCGATTGTCGGCCTGAGCTGCGCCGCCCGCGAGGCGCTGCGCATGGGCGAATATGTCGAAGTCATGCTGAGCGGTTTCGCCCAAACCCTGCGCGAGGGAGACCCGGACAAGGCCACCCAGCTGATGGAGACCGATGACATCATCGATGGGCTTTACGAGGACATCAAACTCTATATCACCCGCATCTCCCGCCAGGAGGTCGATGAGGCCGAAAGCCTTCGCATCGCCGAAATCCTATCCTTCACCACCAATCTGGAGAATATCGGCGACATCACCGAAAACCTGCTGGAACTGTCCGCCAAGACCGCCCGCCGCCAGATGCGGTTTTCCGATGAAGGCTTGTCCGAAATCAACGATCTGCACGGCCGCATCTCGGCCAATCTCAATCTGGCCATGGCGGTGTTCATGTCCGCCGACGTCTCTGCGGCGCGCCGTCTGATCGAGCAAAAGCGCATCATCGGCGCCCTTGAGCGTCAGGTGACCGAAAATCATCTCGAGCGCCTGCGTGAGGGGCGGCCGGAAAGCATTGAGACCAGCGCGGTGCATATGGACATTCTGCGCGATCTGCGCCGGATACA
>PKTQ01000037.1 GCA_002869085.1 Hyphomicrobiales bacterium
GCCCGCCTGCACGATGCGCCCGCCATTCATCACCAGAATCCGGTCGGCCATGAACATCGCCTCTTCCGCGTCATGGGTCACCATCATCGCCGCCCGGCCGCTCGATTTGATCAGGTTCAGGGTCTCCTCGCGGGTCTGGGTCCGCAGATTGGTATCCAGGCTGGAAAATGGCTCGTCGAGCAGCAACACATCCGGCGCCGGCGCCATGGCCCGCAGCAGGGCGATGCGCTGCTGTTCGCCCCCTGACAGCATATGCGGATAGGCCCCGTGGCGAGCCCCCAGCCCCAGCCGCTCCAGCATATCCAGCGCCCACGCCTTGCGCTCGGCCCGGCCGGAACCCACCCCGAACAGAATATTGTCCATCACCGACAGATGCGGAAACAGGGCGAAATCCTGAAAACACAGCCCCACCTGGCGCTTGTCGGGCGGCAGACACAGCCCGCCGGCGCTGTCGGCCGCCGCCTGGCCGCCGATCTCGATCCGCCCCTGCTGCAACAGCTCCAGCCCCGCCGCCAGCCGCAGCAGGGTGGTCTTGCCGCAGCCCGAGGGGCCGAGCAGGCAGATCATCTCAGCCCGCGCCAGATCAAAGCTCACCTCATGGACCGCCCTCTGGCCGCCATAGGCGTGGCTGACATCGATAAACCGCAGCGCGCTCATGGGCCGGCCTCGCCGCGACGGCTGGAGATGGTGCGGCTGAGCGCGATCACCGGAAGGATGCCGGCGCCGACAATCGCCAAAGCCGCCAGCGAACATTCCTCCAGCAGCTCGTCCGAGGCATATTGATGCACGAAAGTGGCCAGGGTCTCGAAATTGAACGGGCGCAGCAGCATGGTCATCGGCAATTCCTTCATGCCATCGACGAACACCAAAAGGATGCCGGTCAGCAGCGAGCCGCGCAGCAGCGGCACATGCACCCGCTTCAGCACCTGCCAGCGATTGGCGCCCAAAGTGCGCGCCGCCCCTTCCATATTGGGCGTGATGCGCGCCAGCCCGGATTCGGCCGCGCCATAGCTGAGCGCCATGAAGCGGGCCAGAAACCCGTAAAGCACCGCAAATAGGGTGCCGCTCAGCAACAGGCCGGACGATACACCGAAGGATTGGCGCAGCAACCCGTCAAGCGCATTGTCGAACCGGGCCAGCGGCAACAGCACCCCGACCGCCAGCACCGCGCCGGGCACCGCATAGCCGATGCTGGCGAGCCGCGCCGCCCCCCGCACCGCCCGGCCGCCATTCAGCCGCACCCCGTAAGCCATCAGCAGACCCAGCGCCGCCGCCAGCACCGCCGCCAGACCTGAAAGCAACAGGCTGTTGAGACTATGAGACAAGAGATCACCCGCCGACAGGCCGCCCCCAAAGCGCAGCGCATAGCGCCCCAGCACCAGCGCCGGCACGGCAAAACCGAGCAGGACCGGCAGGCCGCAGGCCGCAATAGCCAGCGCCGCTTGCACAGGAGGCAGGTCTTGGGTTGACGCGCCGGCCAGGCGCCGAACCTTGGTGTCGAAGCGCTTATGGCGCCGCCCAAGGCGCTCGGCCGCCAGCAACAGCAGCACGAACACCATCAGCGCGGTCGCCAATTGCGCCGCCCCGGCCGGATTGTTCATATTGAGCCACACATCGTAAATGCCGGCGGTGAAGGTCTGCACCGCGAAAAAATCGACCGTGCCGAAATCATTCAGTACCTCCATGCACACCAGCGACACCCCGACCACGATCGCCGGCCGCGCCAATGGCAGGGCCACGGAGATGAAATTGCGCCACGGTCCGCGCCCCAGCACCCGGCCCGCCTCGAGGATCGAGCCGGCCTGATCGAGAAAGGCCGAGCGCGCCAGCAGATAGACATAAGGATAGAGCACCAGCGTCATCATGGCGATGGCGCCGCCGGGCGAGCGGATTTCCGGAAACCTATAATCCCGCGCCGAGGCCCAGCCCATCAGCTCGCGCAGCGCCGACTGCACCGGCCCGGCATATTCCAGCAGATCCGTGTAGACATAGGCGATGATATAGGCCGGAACGGCCATCGGCAGCAGCAGCGCCCACTCGAACAGCCGCCGGCCGGGAAAGCGGCAGGTGGCGGTGAGCCAGGCGGTGCCGGTGCCGATGATGAAGGTGCCGAGCCCGGTGCCGAGCATCAGGATCAGGGTTTGCTGCACATAATGCGGCAGCACCGTATCGGCCAGATGCCGCCACACATCGACGCCCGAGCCGAGCGCCAGCACCACCACCGCCAATATGGGCGCGGTGGTGAACGCCGCCACCCCGAATGCGGCCCAGGTCCATATATCCGGCCTGAAGCGCCGGGCGACACCGGCCGCCGGGCGCGGTCTCCCTGTTTCAATCTGTACGGCCATCGAATCTCATGGATTTGGTCCCTGAACCTTGGCTGCAACGGCCATCTTACCCCTGCAATCGGTTAATGATCGAAGCCGGTCTTGTCGATCAACCGCGCCGCCTCGGCCCGGTGGGCGGAGATTTGCGACAGATTGGCGCTGTCGGGGGTGAAATCCCCCCAGGACTTGACCAGCGGATGCAGCTTCACGCCCGCCTTGACCGGATATTCGAAATTCTGCTCGGCATAGATCTTCTGCGCCGGCGCGCTGCTGAGATACTCGATCAGCCGGATCGCATCCGCTTTGCGCTTCGAGCCCTTCAGCACCGCCGCGCCGGAAATATTGACATGGGTGCCGCGCCCGGCCTGATTGGGAAACACCACCCGCACCGCCTCGGCCCATGCCTTCTGCTCGGGCTTTTTGTCATTGGTCTGCATCTTGCCCATGTAATAGGTGTTGGCGATGCCCACATCGCATACCCCTTCATAGACCGCCTTGGCCTGAGCGCGGTCATTGCCCTGGGGCTTGCGCGCCAGATTGGCCTTCAGGCCGCGAAGCCAGCTTTCCGCCGCCGCCTCGCCCTTATGCAGGATGATCGAAGCCAAGAGGCTGATATTATAAAGATGCTTGCCGGAGCGGATGCACACCCGCCCTTTCAGCTTCGGGTCGGCCAGATTCTCATAGCTCGCGACCTCCCCCGGCTTGACCCGGTCTTTCGAGACGAACAGGATGCGCGCCCGTGTGGTCAGCCCGAACCACAGCCCCTGCGGATGGCGGTACGCGGCCGGGATATTGGCTTCCAGCACTTTTGATTTGACCGGCGCCAGCACCCCCGCATCCACCATGTCGGACAGACGGCCGATATCCACCGTCAGCACCGCATCGGCCGGGCTGTTGGCCCCTTCCGCCTTGATGCGCTCCAGCATGCCCTTGCGCGCAAACACCACATTCACCTTGATGCCCGATTGCGCGGTGAACGCCTCCAGCAGCGGCTGGATCAGAAAGGGCTGGCGATAGGAATAGAGATTGATCTGCCGGGTCTCGGCCCAAACGGCGCTGGTCAGGACACCGCCGAGCATCAAAGCCCCCAGAACAATGCGGAGATAGGATTTCATCATGGCCTCATTCGCTGCTATTAAGAATAGTTTGCATTCTTATACAGCACCCGCCCCTATCTGCAAATGATAATCGTTAGATTCCGCTCGCTTTTCGCAGCGGATCGGCCCGCCGCTTATCCCGGGCGATTATCCCTTGCGCACAACCGGCAAATTCAACACACTCACCGCCAAATCGCCTTACGGCCACCGCGCTCGATCAAGCTTTGAGGATTTCAGCATGCAAGCCGCCATTCTACTCGTTCTGCTCACCCTCAACCCGGCCGGGCAGACCGGGGTCAATTTTGTCGAGACCGACGATATGGACACCTGCCAGGGCAAGACTCTGCTGCTGCGCAACATATTGACCTCGGGCGGCATCAAGGTGCTGGAAAACCGCTGCCTCACAAGCCCGCTCAAATTCAGCAAATACAACCATCGCCCCGCCGCCGCGAACAAGGCCAAACCACCCAAACGCCATGCCTACCGGGTGGTGATCGGCAAGGATGCGCTGAAGGTGACCCCGATGCCGGATCTGAGCGCTTGCGAGACGGCGCCCAAAGCCGATCCGGCCGGCGGTAAGGTTTATTGCGCCACCTCGACCCAAATCATGACCGGACCCGGCGGCGCGGGCACCAAAGCGCAATAAGCGGGTTGTGGCCCCGGAGCTCATGGCCACTGCCGACAATACCCCCGCCAGCCACGCGAGCGGCAAGGGTATGGTCCTGACCTCAGCTTCCGAGCGCCTCTCTTAAAGATGAACGATCCGGGCGCCCCCGGGCCAGCTCGATTGCAGATATTCGGCCGCCAGCCGCCGGTGGCAATGATCGGCAACCGGCTCGCTGCACAAAAGGCAGCCCCGGTCGAACCCCTCCGGCGCCAGCTCCGTTCCGGCGCCGCGCGCCGCCAGCAGCGCCAGATATTGCGCCTGGTAATCCTCCCAGCCCAGCAGCCCTTTGCGGTAATCGCGCATCATCTCCACCGGCGGCACCAGCACCGGCTCAGCGTGATAGGCGATGCCGGCGATGCTTTTGAGGAAAAACGCCAGATCCGGCATTTTGGCGAAACCGGCCAGCTGCGAGCGGTTGGAGGCACGAATATCGATCAGCCGCCGCACCCCCGCCCGGGACAGGCGGGCGAAAAAATGCTCAGCGGTCGATTTGGTATAGCCGATGGTGAAAGCGTGATCTGCATGGGCGGTGATTCCAACTCTGTTCCAGGCCCTTCATTGTGCTATGATCCCGCTCCCAAAGCGCCGGAGGCCAGGATGGAAACACTTCGCGACCTGATCGCCGAAAACGAGGACGAACTGATCCGCCGGGTCGTCGGCTATGCCAAGCTGCACGGCTACACCGTGTTTACATCGACGCTGAAAGAGGCCTGGCGCGCCTCTATCTGCGGCCTGTCCGAACCCTTGCTCAAAGCTATCGCCACTTATAACGGGCCGCCCGAGCTTTCCGCCGATCATGATTTCGCCAACCACCCTATCGCGGCCTTCGGCATTGAACAAGCCAGACAGCACCGGGCGCGCGGTATCACCCTGACCCTGTTTCTGGGCCTGACCAAATATTACCGCCAGGCCTATGTGGACCTGGTGCTGGCACGCGAGTTTCCGCCCCGGCAGCAGGAACTCTACCGCCTGTTCATCGACCGCTTCTTCGATCTGGTCGAGCTCGGCTTCTGCTCGGAATGGATCGATGCCGGCGAAAGCGAGAAACTGGCCGAGACCCAGGAGCAAAACCGCCTTATCACCAATGAGAAGAACAAATATCTGACTATTTTCGAAAGCCTGAGCGACCCGGTGATCCTGCTGGACGCCAGCGGCGCCATCCAGAACATCAATTTTGCCGCCCATGCCCTGTTCATCGGCCCCAGGGATCCGGGCGCCCTTTATTACGGCCAGGGGGAGAGCACCGATTTCGAGCACATGATCGAGCGGCTGGTTGCGCCCCTATCCGGCAGCGATCACTTTGAAACCCGGATGCAAACCATTGATGGGGAAAGATTTTTTGAGGTCCGCATTCAACGCATGCTCGATATCAGCGAGAAGTTTCTCGGCACGGTGCTGATTCTCAACGACATCACCGAGCATAAGCAGGCCAAGGAAGAGGCCGAGACCGCCAACCGCGCCAAATCGGCTTTCCTCGCCACCATGAGCCATGAAATCCGCACCCCGATCAACGGCCTGCTCGGCATGGCCAATCTGCTGGCCGACACCAGCCTGACCGGCACGCAAAAGGAGTATCTGGATGGCATCACCTCTTCGGGCGAGGTGCTGATGGCGGTGCTCAATGACATTCTCGACTATTCGAAAATCGAGGCGGGCGTGCTCGAACTGGAAACCCTCGATTTTTCCATCGCCCGCATGCTCAATCAGGTGCTGGCGCTGATGAAGCCCGCCGCCGCCCGCAAGGGCCTCAACATTGACATCGACATAGGCTCCGATGTGCCCGCCACCCTGCATGCCGATATCGGCAAGATCCGCCAGGTGCTGATCAACCTGCTCGGCAACGCCATCAAATTCACCTCGGAAGGCGGGATCACAATCCGGGTGTTCCGGCCCGATTCCGGCCTCTCGGACGGGGAAAGCATCGGTTTCGAGGTCATCGACAGCGGGATCGGCATTCCCGAAGGCGACACCGAGCGCCTGTTCGAGCCGTTCACCCAGATGGATGTCTCCACCAGCCGGGTGTTTGGCGGCACCGGCCTTGGCCTCGCCATCTGCAAGTCCATCGTGCTGGCCATGGGCGGTACCCTGTCCGCAAATCGCAATCCGCACCAGGGCAGCACATTCCGCTTCGAGGTGCCGGCGGCCAGGGCCAGCGCCCCGGAGCACCCCGGCGATCAGCAGATATGTGAACGGCGCGCCCGGCGCCTCGACGTGCTGCTGGTGGAGGACAACAAGGTCAACCAGCTGGTGGCCGAGGGCTTTTTGAGGCGCGAGGGGCATAGAATCGTCTCAGCCGTCAGCGGCGAAGAAGCCCTGGCCGCCTTGCGCCACAAGGATTTCGACCTCATTTTCATGGATATTCGTATGCCCGGCATGAGCGGCACCGAGACGGTCAAGCGCATCCGCGCGCTGGAGCAGCCGCACAAAGCACAGCTGCCGATTATCATGCTGAGCGCCCATGTGGTGCAAAGCGAGATTGAAAAATGCTTTTCCGCCGGCGCCAACAGCTTTCTCGGCAAGCCCTTCACCCCGAAGGATATGCAGGACGCGATCGCCGATTGCCTGTCCGCCGGCTCCGCCGCCGGGAGCCCTGTGGCCGCGCCCGCCGCCGATCGGCAGCCGCCGGTGATCGACCTGTCGGTGATCCGCGGCCATCTGGAGGCTCTGGGACCGGACCAGGCCGGACGCATCGTGGCGACTTTCCGCGAAACCACGCCGCAGATCATCGCCGATCTGCGCCGCACCCTCGACAAGGGAGACAGCGAGAGCGCCGCCGATTGCGCCCACGGCCTCAAATCCGCCGCCCACAATGTGGGGCTGAAGCAATTGGCCAGCCTCGCCGTGCGGCTGGAACAGGCGGCCAATGCGCAGGACAGGCCCGCCATGCTCACCTCGTTCGAGGCGCTGGAAGCGGCCTATGTATTTTCAAATCAGAGCCTGCGCGAAGGCTGGAACAAGACGCTCTCCGCCGCCGAGATGAACTGAGCCCGGCTCAGCCCCGCCCTCCGGTGAACACATAGCCGACCCCGTGCACCGTCATGATCAGTTCGGGGCGCTTGGGGTCATCCTCGATCTTGCGGCGCAGCCGGCCGATCAGCACATCCACGGTCCGGTCGCTCGGATCCCATTCCCGGTGATTGAGATAGTCGAGCAGATTGTCCCGGGTCATCACCCGCCCGGGCTGATTCACGAGCGCGCTTAAAAGCTCGAACTCCCCCCGGGTCAGATAGACGTCTTTGCCCTCGGGCGAGACCAGCCGGCGCATATCCAGGTTCAACTGCCAGCCGGCGAAGTTCCGGACCCGCTCCTCCGGACCCGCCAGGCGAAACTCCACAGTGCGCGCCAGCAGGTTTTTACTCCGGGCCAGCAATTCGCGCATGTTGAACGGCTTGGTGACATAATCGTCCGCGCCCATTTCCAGCGCCACCACCCGGTCGACCTCATCGGAGCGCCCGGTGACCATGATCACCCCCACCCGCGATTTCTGCCGGATTTCCTTCAGCAGGGTCAGGCCGTCCTCGCCGGGCAGCCTGATATCCAGCAGAATCAAATCCACATCCCCCCCGGCGAATGCCTTGCGCATCTCCTCGCCATCCGCGGCTTCGCTGATCCGGAAGCCCTCCTTGGCGAAATAGCCCGCCAGGGTCACCCGGCTGGTGGCATCGTCCTCGACGATCAGGATATGGTTGTTCTGAGCCATGGGCATTCCCTGTATGCGAAGCGGCGACCGCCGTTCTGTTTACAATCCGTTTACAGCATTCTACACGCTGTTCATCTTTCTCCAAAACGCCATTTACACCCCCCCCTTATGATCCAAATCGGGTAACGGGTCCATCCGGGCTGCGCGAAATGAAAAGAGAGAACAATGATTGCCAAGATCTGGAAATTCTTCTGGTCACCCTCGGCTCGCTATTCGCTTGGCGGGCTGGTGATTGCGGGCGGTGTGCTCGGAATTCTGTTCTGGGGTGGCTTCAACACCTTCATGGAATATACCAACACCATGGAATTCTGCATTTCCTGCCACGAAATGCGTGACAATGTGTATCAGGAATACAAGCAGACCATCCACTATTCCAACCGCACCGGCGTTCAGGCCATCTGCTCGGACTGCCATGTGCCCAAGGACTGGACCCGCAAGCTGATCCGCAAGATCAAGGCCAGCGGCGAGCTCTATCACAAGCTCATGGGCACCATCGGCACCAAGGAGAAATTTGAAGCCAGACGGCTGCATCTGGCCCGCAATGTCTGGAAGACCATGGAAGAAACCGATTCCATCGAATGCCGTAATTGCCATTCGTCCCATGCGATGAAGTTTGAAGCCCAGAAGCCCAAAAGCGCGGAAATCATGAAAAAGGGATTCGCCAATGGCGAAACCTGCATCGCCTGCCACAAGGGCATCGCCCATAAGCTGCCCGATATGTCACAAGGCTATCTGGTGATGTTCGAAGATATGAAAAAACAGTCCAGCAAGGGAAATTCGGACCAGGACACCCTCTATACCATCGAGACCAAGCCTTTCTTCATGGACAGCGCCGAAGCCTCGGATGGCGGCAAGGGCAGCGGACGGCTGATGAGCGCCACCGAAGTCAAGGTCGTGGAACGCGACGGCGATAAGCTGAAAATCCGCATCAATGGCTGGCAGCAGGACAAGGTCAACCGGCTGATCTACGAACTGCGTGGCCAGAGAATCTTCTCCGCCGTGCTGAGCAAGAAGGTCATCGACAAGGTTGTCATTGAGAAAACCGAAGTGGATCCCGACACCGAACTGACCTGGCACAAGGTTCACCTCGATGTGTGGGTGCCCAATAACAGCCTGATCGCCGACAAGGAAAAACTCTGGGAATATGGCTCCGAACTGTTCAATGCCAGTTGCAGCGTCTGCCATTCACTGCCCTCGCCCAGCCACTCGCTTGCCAATCAGTGGATCGGCGTTCTGAAGGCAATGAAGCGCTTCATCGTGCTCGACAAGGAACAATACAGGTTCCTGCAGAAATACCTGCAGATGCACGCCAAGGACACAGGGGGCGCCGCCCATCATGGCTGACCGTAATATCATGCCTATGCCGTCATCCGACCGACCGCTGATCTATCGCTGGCTGTCCGGGCTGTTCGCCCGCGAACTGGACATCGAACAAATCGAGCTTTATGCGGCGCCTGACGGCAGGGCCTTTCTCGACCGGCTGGCCATGGACGATGCGTTTCTGCCGCTCGTCTCGGCCATCCGAGGCATCCTCGAGGACGAACAGGCCCTGCACGGGCGCATGCTGGACCTGAGGGCGGCCTATGCCAGGCTGTTTCTCGGCGCCGGCGGCCGGCGCTCGGCCCCGCCCTATCATTCCGCCTATGCCAGCGAACGGGGCCTGCTGTATCAGACTGAGATGCGTCAGATGACCGACATGCTGCGCGAGTTGGACCTGTCGGTGGTCGACACGCTGAAGGAGCCACCCGACCATATCGCCGTGCAGCTCAGCATCTTGTCGGAACTGGCCCAGCGCGCTCTAGAGGCGCAAAATCAGGCACCTCCCCCGGAGCGGACGCAGGCAAGCCGGCGGCAGATCGACTTTATCGACACACATCTGCTGTCCTGGCTGCCTGCGTTCCGCGACGATTGCGCCGCCCACGATCCCAGCCAGTTCTACAGCCTCGCCGCCGCCGCAGTCGTAACCTTTCTGCGCCGCGACCGGGACGACCTGGCCACCGCAGAGGAATCTGAAAACTAAGCCTTGTTTACAGTCTGTTTACAGAATTTTACAGCCTGTACACCCCTGCCCCGCACGGCATTTACACGGCGATGTTAAGTCTGGATTCAACAGCCGAACCAGGCGCCTGCCGGCCCGGTAGACCACCTGAAACCGATTGCTGTTTCAATGAAAACATGGAGGAGTGACATGTCCGCATACAAAGACTATCAAATCAACCGGCGCCATCTGCTTCTGGGCGCTGCCGCCTTCGGCAGCCTCGGGGCGATCGCACCGTCCCTGCTGGCATCGGGGGCCGCCCAGGCCGCCGGCGTCACCGGCACCGTGATGACCGGTTCCCATTGGGGCGTCTTCAACGCCGCCGTCAAGGACGGCGTCTGGTCGGCTGTCAGCGCCTGGGACAAGGATCCCCATCCCAGCGCCCAGCTCGAGGGCGTCATGGATTCGGTCTATTCCCCGTCGCGCATCAAATATCCCATGGTGCGCAAAGCCTATCTGGAAAAAGGCCCCGATGCTCCGCGCGATGACCGCGGCGGCGGCGAATTCGTCCGCGTAAGCTGGGACCAGGCCCTGAAACTGGTGGTGAATGAGCTTAAGCGCGTCAGCACAACCTATGGCCCGCAAGGGGTCTATGCCGGCTCCTATGGCTGGAAGAGCTCAGGCAAATTGCACAATTGCCAGAGCCTGCTGCGGCGCATGCTGAATGTCGGCCTGGAAGGCAAATTCGTCAACAGCACCGCCGACTATTCCACCGGTGCCTCTCAGCACATGATGCCGCATGTGGTCGGCACGCTCGAGGTCTATGAGCAGCAGACCGCCTGGCCGGTTGTGGTCGAAAGCACCGATGTGCTGGTGTTCTGGGGCGCTGACCCGGTCAAGACCAACCAGATCGGCTGGACCGTCGCCGACCATGACGCCTATCCCTATATGGAAGAGTTCAAGAAGACCGGCAAGAAGGTGATTTGCATCGACCCGCTCAACACCGAAACGGCCAAATTCTTCAATGCCGAATGGGTTCCGATCCGTCCTCATACCGATGTGGCGCTGATGCTCGGCATGGCCCATACCCTCTATGCCGAAAAGCTGCATGACGAGGAATTTCTCGATGAATACACCGTCGGGTTTGACAAGTTCCTGCCCTATCTGACCGGTGAGACCGACAAGACCCCGAAAACCGCCGAATGGGCCGCCGAAATCTGCGAGGTTCCCGCCGCCCAGATCAAGGAACTGGCCAGACTGTTCAAGAGCAAGCGCACCATGCTGGCCTCCGGCTGGTCGATCCAGCGCCAGCATCACGGCGAGCAGTCGCACTGGATGCTGATCACCCTGGCCTCGATGCTGGGTCAGATCGGCCTGCCCGGCGGCGGTTTCGGCCTCAGCTATCATTATGCCAATGGCGGCGCACCTTCGGCCAACAGCCCGGTCCTGTCCGGCATTACCGATGGCGGCAAGGCGGTCAAGGGCGCGGCATGGCTGACCAAAGCCGGCGCCGCCACCATTCCGGTGGCCCGTGTCGTCGATATGATCGAGAACCCCGGCAAGGAGTTCCAGTTCAACGGCAAGACCGACAAATATCCGGCGGTGAAAATGGCCTATTGGACCGGCGGCAACCCCTTCGCCCACCATCAGGACCGCAACCGGCTGGTCAAGGCCTGGCAGAAACTGGAAACGGTTGTTGTTCAGGACTCCCAGTGGACGGCCACCGCCCGCTTCGCCGATATCGTCCTGCCGGCCACAACGTCTTACGAGCGTAACGACATCGAAAATGTCGGCGATTATTCGATCAAGGCGATGGTCGCCATGAAGAAGGTGATCGATCCGGTGTTCGAATCCCGCAGCGACTATGACATCTTTGCGGAAATCTCCAAGCGTCTCGGCAAGGAGAAAGAGTTCACCGAAGGCAAGAGCGAGATGGACTGGATCAAATCCTTCTATGCCGCGGCCGAAAAACAGGGCAAGGCCAAGAAGATCGATGTCCCGGCATTCGATGACTTCTGGAAAGCCGGTGTGGCGGTGTTCCCGATCCCCGAAAAGTCGAAGAAATTCGTCCGCCACAGCGAATTCCGCGAGGATCCGCTGCTGGAGCCGCTCGGCACCCCGTCCGGCAAGATTGAAATCTATTCGAAGAATATCGAAAAGATGAAATATGACGATTGCGGGCCGCATCCCATGTGGTACGAGCCGATTGAGCGGCTGGGCGGGCCCGGCGCCAAATATCCGCTGCATATCGACTCAGCCCATCCGCAAAGCCGCCTGCATTCGCAATTATGCGGCACCAAGCTGCGGGCCGGCTATGCGGTGGCCGGGCGCGAGCCTTGCCTGATCAACAGCAAGGACGCGGCGGCGCGCGGCATCAGCGATGGCGATGTGGTGCGGGTGTTCAACGACCGTGGCCAGGTGCTGGCCGGCGCCGTCGTCACCGACGATGTCCGTCCCAGCGTGATCCGGCTGTTCGAAGGCGGCTGGTACGATCCGGTCGAAGGCGGCAAAGCCGGAGCCCTTGATGCTTATGGCGATGCCAACTGCCTGACCCCGGACATCGGCACCTCGAAACTGGCTCAGGGCAATTGCGGCCATACCGGGCTGGCCGATGTGGAGAAGTTCACCGGCACCCTGCCCGAACTCAAAGTGTTCACCGCCCCCAAGGGCGCCTGAACCCCTGTACGCAACAAAATCAGGGGGGCCAACCGGCCCCCCTTTTTTTACCCGGTTCAGCCTGACGATATTTGGCGATAATCATGGCCCCGCATAGCTCAAACCTCACCTCCCGGCCCCTGATCGGCATGCTCATTGCCCTGATCCTGCTTCTGCCGGCTTCGCTCCAGGCCGCAGACCAGGACATCCTGTTTGCGGCCACGCCTTTCACCTTCCACACCGGGCCGGATAAATCCTCCACCAAGGCCGGCCGCCTCTTCACGGCCGCTCGCATCAAGGTGCGGGAGCGCCGCCCCGGCTGGCTGCGCATAAGCCTCAACGCCTGGCACCAGCAGGGTGCGGCCCGGGTGCTCTATGCGCTTCCGGGAAAACGCATTCTGGTGGCGATTTTGAAAAAATCGCAAACTCAGCACCTGAAAACCCTGCAACAAATGACCGATGCCGATACGGACCTGGTCTGGAAACAGGTTAGCTATGAGGCATGGATCGAGGACGGAGGATTCGCGCCCAGCAGGGAGGATCTGTGGAAACCTGCATGGGAGCTGTTTTCAACCCGCTGCACCGTTTGCCATCAGCGCCGCATCCCGCATCATTACAAGGTCAACCAATGGCGCAGTTACCTCAAGATCATGGGGCCGCGCACCGGCCTGCCCAAGGATAAACAGGAACTGATCCTGACATTCCTGCAATATCACGCCAGCGACATGACGCCGGAATCAGCCAGCCCGCCGCAGCCTGTCCCGCAGCCGCGCGAAGCCGGGCGGTAATTCCTGAACCAGCGCGCCGTCGAGCGTGGCGCCGCCATGCTCCTCTGGCAACAGCTCCAGCCCGCGCGCGATCAGATCCTGCTTGCGCGCCTTTTTGGTGCGCCCCCGCGCCCGCGCCCAATTGGGGTTGTTCTCCCACCGCCCCCAGGATTTGAACCACACCGCCGCCCCGGCGTCATGGGCGCTGGCGATCACGCGGCGCACCCAGTCCGGCGCGCAGGGCCGCGCCCGCGCCCCGGCCTCGCCGCCGACCCCGACCCAGTCGATATCGGTGTAGTCATGGCGGCTGATGGGCCCCAGCAGCGGCTCGGCATTGACATAGGCGGTGAACGGGCCGGCCGCCGCCTTCAGCCGCCGCAGGGCATCGATGCGCCCATGCACCGCATCATTCTCCGCCGTCACCCCCAGCCAGATATTCTCCGGCACTCCGGCTTTCCAGCGGCGCCGGCCATAGGCGAGCATCCGCCCCGCCCGCTTGGTCAGGCACACGAAGACCGTATGCGGATGGCGGGCTATGGCGCCGAACACATCGTCGATGAAGCGGTCTGGAATCTCCTGGTGCCATAGATCGCCCATCGAATTCACGAACACCCGCCGCGGCACCCTGAACCCGTCCGGGCCGGTAAGCGGCTTGAATTTGCGGGTCTCAGTCAGCCGCTCAGGGTGCAGCCGCACCTCAAAGCCGCCGAAAAAGCGCCTGGCGATCGCCTCGGCATAGCAATTGTCGCAGCCTTCGGAAATCTTGCTGCACCCCACCGCCGGGTTCCAGGTGGTGTCGAAACAGGAAATCTGTGTGTTCAGAACCGTCATCCGCAAACTCTCCCCGCCCCGGCATCACCCGCCGGAACGCCCGCCCGCCCATTATCGTCACTGGAGCAATCAACAGCATTATTCAGCCCAAACAGTGACGATTTCAAGCCGGGCGCAGCGGGTCGGATCACTAAGCGAGACGATCCGGTTGCTCAGGCGTCAAAGCGTCATAGCGTGGGCCAGCACGCACGCTATGCGGGGAAGAAGAAATTCTTGAAGCAATCAGTTTCGAGCGGTAATGATCGAATCCTCAAGATCAGGCGGTGGGCATGATAAAACAGTGGTGGAGAACTTCCTCAATCTGCTCAAGCGCAAACGGATCAGGCGCAAGACCTGGAGGTCACGAGCCAAAGCCCGCCAGGATGCGTTCAACTAAATCGAGATGTTTTGCAATCCCAAGCTTAGACATGCGAGGGATGGGATATTGTCATCCACCGAATTCGATCGGCAGCATAAAGGAAACCCGATTGTGTCTGACAAATCCGGGGCTATTCAGTCAGACACAAGAGCATGTGAGTAGAATGGGGAAGATTGCAAAGCATAGTACTCGCCAGGCAATCTTTGCGCGGGGGTGGTCATTCTGGACTTTTCCATGCGGCTCTTGCGGCATGATTTGGCGGCTGTTTCTGAAACTGCCGAACTATGTGGGAGCCAATTTTGCGCGCAGATTGACACGATTGCTTCAAGATTATACGCCCCATCGTTTCTTAACTGCGGGTCCCCTCCTCCCGCATGATGATGCTATGGCTGATGGAGAAACACCTTCGACAAAGAGAACCTGTTCTCTGGCTGACGAGCCTCACGGATACAGATACATATCGCCCGCGAAACCTGCCAATTTGTACCAACGTCAAGGTTCTTTGAGAAAACAGCCCTTTTTCTCCATCATTATGCCGACCCACAACACTCCGGAACTGTTGCTGGAAAAGGCGATTCATTCTGTCC